>NZ_JBHTXX010000012.1:0-142518 GCF_042791415.1 Arthrobacter sp. NPDC056691 | reverse complement strand
CATGCCCCGCCAGAACATCGGCTTCATGCTCGAACCCCACGGCTTCTTCAACCAAAACCCCACCCTCAACCTCCCCACCGAAACCCGCGGCACCACCAACGGCGGACACTGCTCCACCGGAAACGCACACTAAACCCGGCAGCCCTCCCAACAACCAGCACTGAACAAGCGGTCCCCGATGCTACCCGCAGGGCGGCGCCGGGGACCGCGCCCGTTTCCACCCCAAAAACTTCGGTCCCCGGTGCTGTCGGCACCCGCACCGGGGACCGAACCCAAAACCCACCCGCACCCAGCAGCGAAAGCGTGATCCGCGTGTTCAACATCCCCGCACTAACCTGGACCCTCACCGCCATCCTGCTGGCCGGCGGAACCTACCACCTCTGGCAGGCCGCACGCTCACCCCACCTCACCGACCGGGTCAACAACACCCTCCACACCCTCATGAACACCCTCATGGCCGCCATGCTCTGGAACCTCGCACCCTCAACCACCCTCGCCCAAATCGGCCTCCTCGCCGCCGCCGCCCTCTGGTTCATCATCCAGGCCGTCGCCCGCCCCGAATACAAACTCCTCTGCGCCGGCACCCAGGGACGACTCAAATGCGCCTACCACGCCCTCACCATGACCGCCGCAGCCCTCATGATCACCCTCATGACCCACCCCACCACCACCACCCCAACCACCCCCGCCAACCAAACACCAACACCCATGCCCATGCCCATGGCCCACGCCCACCACACCATGACAACCACACCCACCACCACCACAGCAGCACCCCTGGGCCACACCCCCGCCCTCCTCCTCACCCTCCTCTTCACAACCGCCGCCCTGACCTTCCTCATCCTCCTCCTCCGCACACCAACCACCCACCCAAAAACACGCCAACACCACACCCGCACCGAACACGCCCTCGAAGCCCTCAGCGCCACCACCATGGCCCTCATGTTCGCCACCACCACATAACCCCGCACAGAGCAGAACAACAACGGCGGCACCCTTTTGGGTGCCGCCGTTTCGGGTTCTGTCCGGTTCCTATCCCGTTACCGGAGTCCGTGGTTGTGTGCCAGGGCGATGGCCTCGGTGCGTGAGCCGACGTCGAGCTTCTTGAACAGGTTCCGCACATGGAACTTGACCGTATTCTCGCTGATGCCCATCGCCGAGGCGATGGTGCGGTTGCGGTTCCCGGCGGCGAGATGCTGGAGCACTTCAAGTTCCCGGGCGGCAAGGTTCCATCCGGCGACATCCCCGGCGGGGCGGGTCGGCAGGTCCAGGGGGAGCGAGACGAAGACGTCCGCACCCCAGCCCGGCATGACGTCCATCCGCAGGTGTCCGGTGAGCGCCTGGACCCGGCGGTCCAGGCGGCTGATGCTCGGCGAGTCCGCGGCGAGAGCACCGCGGCCGTCGTCGCGCACGTTGATCAGCAGGTTCTCACCGTCGCAGTCCCACTGCGTCCGGATCCTGCTGACCTCGGGCTGTTCCATCATGGCCAGCACAAGCCCGCGGACCACCGCGCGCGCGGCGTGGGCAACCTCGCCGGGCAGGGCCCGACCATTCAGCGGCGGCTCGATGAACTCGGCCTCAATGCCGCTGTAGCCGGTGAGCGGCCGCAAATCCTCGCGCAGGCGTTCAAAGGCCTTGGCGACCGGCTCTTCAACCAGGTCCGTCGTGCGGTCGCTGAGGGTGCGGAGCCGGACCAGAGCCTTGGCGGTGAGGTCTGTGACGGTGGTGCGGGCCACTGCATTGTCCATTGAGGATGAGCGCAGGGCCGCCAGGAGGGTCTCCAGGGTGGTGGAGTGCAGGTCGGTGAGTTCCGCCGTCACGCGGATGCGTTCGGCTGAGGCGGCCCGGGATTCCAGCAGATACGACGGCGGCGCATCGGCCACCTTCTCCTGGATCCGCCGGGCGGCAAGGGTCCACAGATACCTCACCAGGTCCAGCCCGCCGTTGTCCCCGGCCTCGGACGGCTGAGGATCCGTGAGGACGAGGAGGGCCTGGCTGGAGGCGTGTTTCAGCGCGAGTGCGGGCCGGGCCCGGCCGGCAAGTTCGGCTTCCCCGAACCAGGGGGTCTCATCCGAAAGGGTGGCGCGGAGCGTGTCCAGCTCGGCGATGGAAACCCGGGAAATGATGTCCTCCGCACCCGCCTTCTTCTGCGGCCGCCCCGTGCAGTCCTCGGTGAAGATGACCAGTGCGCTGCTTCCCAGGTAGGGGAGCGTGGCATCACGCAGCCGCTCCGCTATCTGGGTGAGGGGTGCATCGGCCACGGCTGCCACGGAATGCAGCAGCGGCCACGGCAGGTCTGAAACGGGCTTATTGGACGCCTTCGTTGGCTGGTCTGTGACTGCGCTCATCCGCACAGTTTACCGGCTACCCAGTCCTAAAGTGTAGTAAAAACCGTCAGAAAACAGTGTTACTCCTACCCATTAGTTTCGGAAGCATAGGTGTTAACCGGAAAGCATCCGTTCGGCCGCTGCAGGCCGACGACCGAATCAAAGGGGATTAATCGTGAATCCGACAGTAACCGCGACGTCCATCGCAGACAGCACCACAACACTCGACTGGCAGGCCGAGGACCAGCGGGCAGTGGACACACTCCGCGTTCTGGCCGCCGACGCCGTCGAGAAGGTCGGCAACGGCCACCCCGGCACGGCGATGAGCCTCGCTCCGGCAGCGTACCTTCTGTTCCAGAAGCTGATGCGCCACGACCCGCGTGACCCGGACTGGATCGGCCGTGACCGGTTCATCCTGTCGCCGGGGCACTCCTCGCTGACGCTGTACAGCCAGCTGTTCCTTTCCGGCTACGGCCTGGAACTGAAGGACCTCCAGGAGCTGCGCACGTGGGGTGCACTGACCCCCGGCCACCCGGAATACAAGCACACCGCCGGCGTTGAGATCACCACCGGCCCACTGGGCCAGGGACTTGCCTCCTCGGTGGGCTTCGCGTACTCCCAGCGCCGCCAGCGCGGCCTGTTCGACGCCGACGCTCCCGCCGGCGAGAGCCCGTTCGACCACACCATCTGGGTCATCGCTTCCGACGGCGACATCCAGGAAGGCGTGACCTCCGAGGCTTCGTCCCTCGCCGGCCACCAGGAACTGGGCAACCTCGTGGTCATCTACGACGAGAACCACATCTCCATCGAGGATGACACCGACATCGCCTTCACCGAGGACGTCCTGAAGCGCTACGAAGCCTACGGCTGGCACACCCAGCGCGTGGACTGGACCGAGTCGGGCGAATACGTCGAAGACGTCCAGGAACTGTACTCCGCGCTCCTGGCAGCGAAGGCCGAGACCTCGAAGCCGTCCATCATCTCGCTGCGCACCATCATCGGCTACCCGGCCCCCAAGAAGCAGAACACCGGCAAAATCCACGGTTCAGCCCTCGGCGCAGACGAAGTCGCAGCCCTGAAGGAAGTCCTCGGCTTCGACCCCGAGAAGTCCTTCGAGGTGGACGAGGACGTGCTGGCCCACGCCCGGCGTGTGGTGGACCGCGGCGCGGCTGCCCGGAAGGAATGGGAAGAGTCCTTCTCCGCCTGGCAGTCCGCCAACCCGGAGGGTGCTGCCCTGCTGGAGCGCGTCGAGGCCCGCCAGCTCCCCGCCGGGCTCGACGCCGCACTGCCGGTCTTCGAAGCCGGCAAGGACGTTTCCACCCGTGCCGCCTCGGGCAAGGTCCTGAATGCCATCGGTCCGGTCATGCCGGAGCTCTGGGGCGGCTCGGCCGACCTCGCGGAGTCCAACAACACCACGATTGAGGGATCGCCGTCGTTCATCCCGGCCTCGCGCTCCACTGAAGCGTGGAAGGGCAACCCGTACGGCCGGGTCCTGCACTTCGGCATCCGTGAGCACGCTGCCGCGTCGATCGTGAACGGCATCAGCCTGCACGGCAAGACCCGCGCGTTCTCCGGCACGTTCCTGATCTTCAGCGACTACCAGAAGCCGGCCATCCGCCTCGGTGCACTCATGGGCGTCCCGTCCATCTACGTGTGGTCGCACGACTCCATCGGCCTCGGCGAAGACGGCCCCACCCACCAGCCGGTGGAACAGCTCTCCACCCTGCGTGCGATTCCGGGCCTGGACGTGGTCCGCCCGGCCGACGCCAACGAGGTTGGCATCGCCTGGAAGACCATCCTGGAGAACAACGAGAACCCGGCCGGCATCGTCCTGACCCGTCAGAACGTCCCCACCTTCGCCCGCGGCGAGGGTACTGCCGAGGGCAACACCTTCGCTTCCCCGGCCGGTGTGGCCAACGGCGGCTATGTGCTGGCCGAGGCATCCAAGGACGGCAAGACCGTGAGCGCACAGGTCATCCTGATCGCCACCGGTTCGGAAGTCCAGCTGGCTGTCCAGGCCCGCGAAGCACTCCAGGCCGAAGGCATCGCCGCCCGCGTGGTGTCCATGCCGTGCGTTGAGTGGTTCAACAAGCAGGACGCCGCCTACCGCGAGGCCGTCCTGCCCGCCGCCGTCAAGGCCCGCGTTTCGGTCGAAGCCGGCCTGTCCCTGGGCTGGAAGGAATTCGTCGGCGACGCCGGCCGGTCCATCAGCCTTGAACACTACGGCGCCTCCGCAGACTACAAGCGCCTGTTCCAGGAATTCGGCATCACGGCAGAAGCAGTCGCGGCCGCGGCCAAAGACTCCCTCGCCGCCGCAGCCAACTAACTTTCGAAGGAAGAAACAAGCCATGTCCAACGCAACACCCACCGCCCAGCTTTCCGAAGCAGGTTTGTCCATCTGGCTGGACGACCTCTCCCGGGAGCGGCTCGCCAGCGGCAGCCTGCAGAAGCTCATCGACCAGAAGAACGTCGTCGGCGTGACCACCAACCCGTCCATCTTCCAGGCCGCCATCACCTCCGGCACGGACTATGACGCCAAGATCGCCGAACTTGCCGCGCAGGGCGCCGGCGTCGAGGAGACGATCTTCGAAATCACGACGACGGACGTCGCCGACGCCTGCGACCTCTTCGCCCCGATCGCCGCCGCCACCAACGGCGTAGACGGCCGCGTCTCCATCGAGGTGGACCCACGCCTCGCCTGGGACACCGAGGGCACGATCGCCGAAGCGAAGAACCTGTTCAAGAAGGTCGACAAGGACAACGTCCTGATCAAGATCCCGGCCACACTTGAAGGGCTGGGGGCCATTACCGCGGTCCTTGCGGAGGGCATCAGCGTCAACGTGACCCTGATCTTCTCGCTGGAACGCTACCGGGCCGTCATCAACGCCTTCCAGGCCGGCCTGGAGCAGGCCCGGGAGAACGGCCACGACCTCTCCAGGATCCACTCCGTCGCATCGTTCTTCGTCTCCCGCGTGGACAGCGAGATCGACAAGCGCCTGGACACGATCGGCACCCCCTCAGCCAAGGCCCTCAAGGGCAAGGCCGGCGTCGCCAACGCCCGCCTGGCTTACCAGGTCTACGAGAAGCTCTTCTCCACCGAGCGCTGGGCAGCCCTGGCCGAAGCCGGCGCCCGCCCGCAGCGGCCCCTCTGGGCCTCGACCGGCGTGAAGGATCCGGCGTACCCGGACACCCTCTACGTCACCGAACTCGTCGCCGCCGGCATCGTCAACACCATGCCGGAGAAGACCCTGGACGCCACGTTCGACCACGGCGTGGTCACAGGCGACACCATCACCGGCACCTATGGGGAAGCCAACCGCGTCCTCAACGCCCTCGAGCACCTCGGCGTCTCATACAACAACGTCGTCGACCTGCTGGAATCCGAAGGCCTGGACAAGTTCGTGTCCAGCTGGAAGGAACTGCTGGCCGACGTCGAAGGCGCCCTCGCCACCGCACGGAAGGCCTCCTAGCCGCTAGGCCAGCCACCATCCGCTTCGAGGGCGTGGGGACCCAGTGGGGTCCCCACGCCCTCGTCACCCTGATCACCGAAGGCTTGATCACCGAAAGGCAGACATCATGTCCGTTTCACCCCTGAATTGCTGTATCAACCCCAGCATCCTCTCGGCCGACTTCGTCAACCTCGAAGCCGAGCTGGCACGCATTAGCAACGCCGACGCCGTGCACGTGGATGTCATGGACAACCACTTCGTGCCGAACCTGACCATCGGCCTGCCCGTTGTGGAACGGATACAAAAGGTCAGCCCCGTGCCGCTTGACGCCCACCTCATGATTTCCAATGCCGACCGCTGGGCGCCCCAGTTCGCTGACGCCGGCCTGAGTTCGGTGACATTCCACGTCGAGGCGTCCGACGCCCCCATCAAACTGGCCCGCGAACTTCGCGCACGCGGGTCCAAAGCAGGCATGGCACTGCGCCCGGCCACGCCCCTGGAACCATACCTGGACATGCTCACCGAACTGGACATGCTGTTGCTCATGACGGTCGAACCGGGCTTTGGCGGCCAGGCATTCCTGGACGTCGTGCTGCCCAAGATCCGCCGCGCCCGCGCCGCGGTCGAGGGCGCCGGGGTGAACGTAGCCATCCAGGTTGACGGCGGCATCACGGAGGAAACCATCATCCGCGCCGCCGAGGCCGGCGCCAACGTCTTCGTGGCCGGATCGGCCGTGTACGGCAAGCCATCCCCTGAGGACGCCATCGAGTCGCTGCGGGCAAAGGGGCAACTCGCCTTCGGCACAGCAGCGTCGAGCCCCAACAACGTCGTATTCCAGCAAGCCTAAAGGACCACACATGCGCGTTCATATCGCAACCGACCACGCCGGCATGGAGCTCAGCTCCCACCTCATCACGGCGCTGTCAGCCAGCGGCTACGAGATGGTGGACCATGGGCCTGCCGCCTACGACGCCGAGGATGACTACCCGGCATTCTGCATCAACGCCGCGACCGCCGTCGTGGCCGACCAGGCCGCGGGCGTGGACGCTCTGGGGATCGTGCTGGGTGGCTCAGGCAACGGGGAGCAGATCTCCGCGAACAAGGTCAAGGGTGTGCGGGCAGCGCTGGCCTGGAACCTGGACACGGCCGTCCTGGCCCGCCAGCACAACAACGCCAACGTTGTCGCAGTTGGCGGACGCCAGCACACGGTTGAGGAGGCCACCGAACTGATTAAGGCATTCCTGGCCGAGCCATTCACCAACGCCGAACGCCACGAACGCCGCATCGGCAAGATCGCCACCTTTGAGTCCACCGGCGAGGTAGTCGAGTAGCATGCCTATTGCAACCCCCGATACTTATGCCGAGATGATCGATTCCGCCAAGGCGGGCGGCTTCGCGTTTCCGGCGGTCAACGTCACCTCCTCCCAGACCTTGAACGCGGCTCTGCGCGGCTTCGCGGAGGCCGAGTCTGACGGCATCGTGCAGGTTTCCACCGGCGGTGCGGCGTACTGGTCCGGCGCGTCCACGAAGGACATGGTTGCCGGTTCGCTGGGCTTCGCCGCGTTCGCCCGCGAGGTGGCCAAGAACTACGGCGTCAACATCGCCCTGCACACCGACCACTGCCCGAAGGACAAGCTGGACGGTTTCGTGCTGCCGCTGCTGGCCGCCTCGGAGGCCGAGGTCAAGGCCGGCCGGAACCCGCTGTTCAACTCGCACATGTGGGACGGCTCGGCCGAGACGCTGGGCGAGAACCTGCGGATCGCCCGTGAACTGCTGGCACGCACCGCCGCGGCGAAGATGATCCTCGAGGTCGAGATCGGCACGGTCGGCGGCGAGGAAGACGGCGTCGAGCACGAGATCAACGAGAAGCTCTACACCACCGTCGATGACGCCCTGGCCACGATCGACGCCCTGGGCGCCGGCGAGAACGGCCGCTACATCACGGCCCTGACGTTCGGGAACGTGCACGGGGTGTACAAGCCGGGCGGGGTGAAGCTGCGCCCTGAGATCCTGAAGGACATCCAGGCCCAGGTGGGCGCGAAGATCGGCAAGGAGAACCCGTTCGACCTGGTGTTCCATGGCGGTTCGGGCTCCTCGGACCAGGAAATCGCGGACGCGGTGTCCTACGGCACCATCAAGATGAACATCGACACGGACACCCAGTACGCGTACACCCGTCCGGTGGTGGACCACATGTTCCGCAACTACGACGGCGTCCTGAAGGTCGACGGCGAAGTGGGCAACAAGAAGACGTACGACCCCCGCGTCTGGGGCGCCTCCGCCGAAGCCGGCCTCGCCGCCCGGATCGTCGAGGCAACCCAGCAGCTCGGCTCCGCAGGAAAGACCCTGTAACTGTCGGACCAGAACACCTTGAAAGCGATCACATGAGCACTGCACCATCATCAATCAACGGGCGCGAAGCCGGGCCTGCCTATCGGGTCCACATAGGCACCGATCACGCAGGCCTCGATTTGAGCCGGACACTGCAACAGGAACTCACCAGCCTGGGGTATGACGTGGTGGACCACGGGCCCAGCGAGTACGACGCGCAGGATGACTACCCGGCATTCTGCATCAGCGCGGCCGAGGGCGTCGCCCGCGACCTCCACAACAACCGGCCAAGCCTTGGAATCGTCATCGGCGGCTCGGGCAACGGCGAACAGATCGCCGCCAACAAGGTCAGGGGGATTCGCGCCGCGTTGGTCTGGAACGAGTCAACTGCACGCCTGGCCCGGCAGCACAACGACGCGAACGTCATCGCCCTCGGCGCCCGCGAACACACGCCGGAGGAATGCCTCAAACTCGCTGTCTTCTTCCTCCAGGAGCCCTTCACGCAGGACTCACGGCACAAGCGGCGCATCGCGCAGATCGCCGACTACGAAACCTGCCTCACACCCCTGGCATGCGAGGCCAGCCGAAGGGACGCACTGGCACGGATGGACCGCAACGCCGGAGCCCAGAACGCGATTTAGCTGACTGATACCCGGTAGTGGAACCCCAGCCGATCCTCAATGGCCCAGGCTTCGTAGGACGCCGCCTTCTCGAAAAGGCGGCGTCCTTCTATCGTTGAGCGGATCCAGAGGATCCCGCCGTCGTCCGTGACGTCGTCGACCATCCCGCTGCAGACGGGAACGCCATGCGCGCGAATCTCCACGCTGGCGCCGCCCAGGAGGCCCCAGTCGTCAATGCGCCGAAGGTCCATGTCAGTACTCCGTCTGTGGGGAAGGTTAGGGACAAGAACGACGACGGCGGTCACCGCACGTAGTCGGCTCCCGTGATGTCGATGGTCGCTCCGGTGGTGTGCCGGGAGCGGCCCGACGCCAGGAAGGTGATCACCTCGGCGACGTCCTCCGGCGGGGTGACCTCGCCCAGTGGCAGGCCGCTGAGCATGGGATCGTCGGGGGAGATATGCGCGGAGATATCGGTCGCCACCCAGCCCGGCGCCACGGCGTAGGCGAGGATGTTGTCCTGGCCGTAGCCGCGGGCGATGCCCTTGGTGAGGGCGAGGAGCCCGCCCTTCGCCGCACCGTAGGCGAGGTGTTCGGCGTCGTCGCCGCGGTGCGATGAGCGGCTGGCGACGTTCACGATGATGCCCCCGCCCCGTTTCCGGAACCCGAGGATGGCTTCGCGGCAGAGGTCGGCGGGGGCCAGCAGGTTCAGCTCATAATTCGCCTGCCAGCCTTGCTGCCAGGTGCCGCCGTCCTCGATCTCGGATGCCAGCCACGCACCGGCGTTGTTGACCAGGACGTCGACGCCGCCGCGCCACTCAACTGCCTCGGCCCAGACCCTGCGCCGCGCGTCGGGGTCCCTCAGGTCGCCCTGCACCAGCTTCACGCGCGCGCCGAGCCGGTCAGCTGTTGCCTGGGCAGAGTCCTTGTCGTTGCCGTAGTGCAGCACGACGTGGGCGCCCTCCCGGTGCATCGCCTCGACGGTGGCGCGGCCGATGCCACGGGACCCGCCGGTGACGAGGACGGTCCTCCCGGCCAGCATCCCTGCGCCGGTAAACCCGCTCATGCCACGGCCTGCGCGCCGGTGATCTCGATAACCGATCCGCAGATGTACGGCGCCTCGTCCGAGGCGAGGAAGGCCACGAGCGCGGCGACTTCCTCGGGCTTGCCGATGCGGCCGAAGGGCACGAGTGCGTCCAGGTCGGCCACCGTGCGGCCGTTGCGGGCCAGGCCCGCCTCAAGCATCGGCGTGTGCACCTCGCCGGGGGCGACGGCGTTGACCCGGATGTTGTTCGGGGCGTAGTCGCGGGCCAGGTTCTTGGTGAAGGCCACGACGGCGGCCTTGGACACGTTGTAGGCGATGTGTGCCGGTGCGGGGTAGAGACCCCACTGCGATGCGGTGTTCACGATGGCGCCGCCGCCGGCTTCGATCATGTGGGGGAGGACAGCCCGGCACAGGTGGAAGAGCGAGTCGACGTTCACGGCGAAGGAGAGGTCCCAGTCGTTCTCCGTGAGGGAAAGAAGGTCCCCGCGCCGGTTGACGCCGGCGTTGTTGACCAGGACGTCGAGCCGGCCGCGGGCTTCGATGATCTTCTGTACGGCAGCTTTCGAGGCCTCGGGGTCGAGGAGGTCAAAGACCAGCGGCTCCGCGGAAAGACCCTCGGCAACGAGGGTGTCGGACACGTCCTTGGCCGCTGCCTCATTCACGTCGCAGATGAACACATGGGCGCCTTCGGCGGCCAGGCGGCGGCCGATGGCCGAGCCGATGCCTCCGCCTGCCCCGGTGACCAGCGCGGTCTTGCCGTCAAAGCGTCCGGTGAGTGCCGCCGTCGTCATTAGTTCTGTCCTTCCAAAGTGAAGATGGTCCGGTGCCAGTCTTTGGCTTTTTCACCCGTGAGGTCGAACATGACGTGCTTGACCACGGTGTATTCATCCAAAGAGTACGTCGACATGTCTTTGCCGAAGCCGGACTGCTTCAAGCCGCCGTGGGGCATTTCGCTGATGATCGGGATGTGGTCGTTGACCCAGACTGCTCCCGCGCGGATTTCGCGGGTGGCGCGCAGGGCACGGTAGACGTCCCTGGTCCAGGCGGAGGCGGCGAGGCCGTAGGGGGTGTCGTTGGCCAGCGCGATGGCTTCCTCGTAGGTGTCGAACGGGGTGACGGCAAGGACGGGGCCGAAGACCTCGTCGCGGAAGATTTCGCTGTCCGGGGTGGCGTCGGCCACGAGGGTGGGCCGGTAGTAGGAACCGTCGGCCAGCTCGCCGTCGTGCTCCCTGTCGGGGATTCCGCCGCCGATGACGCGGGCGTAGCCGCGGGCCCGTTCGACCATTCCCGCCACGGTTTCCTGGTGCTTGCGGGAGACGAGCGGGCCGAGGTCGGTGGCGGGATCTGACGTGGCGCCGAGTTTCACCTTGGCGTAGAGGTCCGCGACACCTGCGATGAATTCCTCGTAGACGGAGCGGTGCACGATGGCGCGGGTTGCGGCGGTGCAGTCCTGGCCGGTGTTGATCAGGGACGCGGCGACGGCGCCGTGGATGGCGGCTTCGAGGTCGGCGTCATCGAAGACGACGAAGGGTGCCTTGCCGCCGAGTTCGAGGTGCAGGCGCTTGGCGGTGGTGGCGGCGGCTTCCAGGACGGTGCGGCCCACGACGGTGGAGCCGGTGAAGGAGAGCATGTCCACGTCGGGGTGGCGGAGGAGTTCGGCTCCGACGGTGGAGCCGCGGCCGGTGATGACGTTGATGACGCCGTCCGGTACGCCGGCTTCGGTGGCGACCTGGGCGAACAGCAGGGTGGTGAGCGGGGTGATTTCGGCGGGTTTGAGGACGATGGTGTTGCCGGCGGCGATGGCGGGCAGGATCTTCCACGCGGCCATCTGCAGGGGGTAGTTCCAGGGTGAGATGGAGCCGATGACGCCGATCGCTTCGCGGCGGATGGAGGAGGTGTGGCCGGGGGAGTATTCGCCGGTGGCTTTGCCTTCGAGGTTGCGGGCGGCTCCGGCGAAGAAGGCGATGTTGTCAATGGTGCCGGGGACGTCGAATTCGCGGGTGAGGCGGATCGGTTTGCCGGCCTGGCGGGATTCGAGCTGGGCGAATTCCTCGGCGCGCTCTTCCATGAGCGCGGCGAATTTGGTGAGGACGGCCGAGCGTTCGGCCGGTGTGGCCCGGGACCAGGCCGGGAACGCGTCTTTGGCGGCCTGGACGGCGAGATTGACGTCGTCGCTGCCGGCGAGGGTGATGGTGTCTACGGTGGTTCCGTTGGACGGGTCGATGACGTCCACGGTTTGTCCGGTGGTGCCGTCGACGAGCTTGCCGTTAATGAACTGGCTCACAACTCCTGCTTTCAGTTGTTTGGAAGATTTTGGTGCGCGAGGTGGCACTTGACGGCAACGTTGCGGGCGGACACTGCCATGAAATGCCATCTCGCGGGGGAGATTACGAACCCGGTGCCCAGATGTCGCCCACGGTGTAGCCGGCGGGGAAGGGGTCGGTGGGGTCCAGGACCCATTGCCCGCCGCCGGTGACCCAGCCCCGGCCCGTGACGGTGGGGAGGACCGCGTCCCGGCCGCCCACCGTCGTCGTGCCGGCGAGGCGGCCGATGAATTCGCTGCCGATGATGCTGTGGTGGGAGAAGTCTTCCCCGATCCCGAGCTGGCCGCGGGCGTGCAGCGCGGCCATCCGGGCGGACGTGCCGGTGCCGCAGGGGGAGCGGTCCAGCGCGCCGGTCCAGGTGGCGGGGTGGGACGGGACGAGCTTGCCGTTGGAGAGGACCACGGTGTTGCGGTCCTGCCGGCCGGGCACGCGGTCGCCGGTGTGCAGCATGACCAGGTTGACGCCGGCGATGAGCGGGTTCTCCGGGTGGCTGACCTGGATCTGCTCCAGCGCGGCCATCTTGATCAGCGCGCCGGCGCGGGCGAGTTCCTTGCCGTTGTCCGGGTGCAGTTCCAGCCCGACGTCGGCTGCCCGCGCCTGGGCGAAGAACTGGCCGCCGAACACGACGTCGACGGGAACCGTTCCGAGTTCGGGCACCCGGAGCGGGAAGTCCAGTTCGACGACGAACGCCGGGACGTTCACGACCGTGACCGAGAGGACCTTGCCTTCATGCACCTTCGCGACCGCCTGCACGGTCCCGACCGCGGTGTCGATGGTGACCACTGTTTCCGGTCCGCGGACGGGGACGATGCCGGCCTCCAGCACCGCGGTGACGGCGCAGATGGTGTTGGACCCGGACATCGGGGTGAACCCGCCCTGTTCCAGGACGACGATGCCGAAATCGGAGCCTTCGTTCACGGCGGGCAGGATGATCACTGCGCAGAGGCCCGGGTAGCCGCGCGGCTCATGGAGCATGAGCCGGCGCAGCCAGTCCAGGTTTTCCTTGCAGTACTGCAGCCGCTCCACCATCGTCTCGCCCCGGACGAGGCCGGCGGCGTTGGTCAGGATCCGCCCGGGCTCGCCTTCCGCGTGGACCTCGATGGCGTCGAGGGCGAGCCTGCCGGTGGAGCGGGTGCTCATGCTGCTACTGCCGGGAGGACGCCGGCGTTCTGCAGGATGCCGGCGAAGCGTTCGCGCTCTTCGGCGGGCAGGGGAAGGATGGGCAGGCGGGCAGGTCCGACGGGCTGGCCGATGAGTTCCAGGCCTGCCTTGATGCCGGCGACGTAGTTGACGGACTCGAGGAAGTCGCTGATGGCCCAGAGGTGCTTCCACAGTTCGCGGGCGCGGTCCAGGTCCTTCTGCTCGGCGAGGGCTTCCCAGAATTCGACGGCGAGTTCGGGCACCACGCCGGCGGTGCCCCAGACGGAGGCTTCGGCGCCGGAGGCGATGCCGAAGAACGTCAGGGTGTCCCAGCCGTTGAACGCTTTGATGCTGTCGGTGCGGGCGGCGAGGAGCTCGGCCAGGGCGATGGCGTCGTCGGAGGTGTTCTTGATGTAGTCCACGCCGTCGATGTCGCCCAGTTCGGCGAGTTCGGCGGCGGTGAGGCGAACTCCGGTGACGCCGGGGATGTTGTAGTACATCACCGGGATGGAGATGGAACCGGCCACCGCGGAGAGGAACGCCTTGAGGGTGGTGAGGTCCAGCGGGTCGTAGAACGGCGGGACGAGCATGATCGCGTCGGCCCCGACGGTTTCTGCGTGCTGGGCCAGGTCGATGGCGGCCTGCGTGGAGAGTGCGCCGATGCCTGCGACGACGGGGATGCGTCCGTCGGCGCCCTTGACATAGAGCTCGATCACGCGGCGGTACTCGTCAGCGGAGAGCGTGGTGAATTCACCGGTCGAGCCCGTGGGAACGAGTCCGTGGATGCCGGCCGAGACCAGGCGTTCCACCTGGTGCGCCAGCGCTGCTTCGTCGATGGCGGCCCCGTCCTCGGTGAACGGGGTGGTGACTGCTGCGAGGATGCCGCGGAGGTCCTTCTTGGTGCGTGACATGTTGTTCCTTTCGGGAAATTTTTTAGGTTTGTGGAGGCTTTAGGCCGCGTGGGTGCGGGGGAGGAAGCGTGCTGAGGTGAAGGGCAGCATGGCGGGGTTCTTCTTGCCCTGCAGGATGAGGTTGGTCAGGGCTGCGGCGCTGCCCGGGGCGAGGGTGACGCCGAGCATGCCGTGGCCGGTGGAAACAAACGTGTTGTTCAGGTGGCCGAGGGCACCGATGACGGGCATGCCGTCCGGGGTCATGGGGCGGATGCCGGCCCGCGGG
Organism: Arthrobacter sp. NPDC056691; assembly: GCF_042791415.1. Classification (NCBI taxonomy): domain Bacteria; kingdom Bacillati; phylum Actinomycetota; class Actinomycetes; order Micrococcales; family Micrococcaceae; genus Arthrobacter; species Arthrobacter sp. NPDC056691. The sequence goes on along the minus strand of NZ_JBHTXX010000012.1, from coordinate 128,109 downwards.
GTCACCGGTTCCGTGGGCGGTTCCCAGCCCCTGAAGTAGGTGCGCGGTGCCCGCAGGATCGCATCGATGCGGACCTGGTTGATCTTCTCGTCCAGGCCGCCGAACTCCATGGTTCCGGCCAGCCGCAGCCGGGCGTTGAACGGGGTCACGGCCACCTTCGCATCGGAGAGGTTCACCGCGCCCTTGAGGCCGTAGGCGGGGACTTCGAGGCTGTAGCCCTTGCCCGGGCGTACCGGGATGGGTGCCTTGAACAGTTTGGAGAGCGGCCCGGTCCAGGCGCCGGCGGCGAGAACGAACCGGTCGGCGTCGAACTTTTGCTCCCCGCTGTGCACAGCGGTCACCGCGTTTCCGCGGAACGTGACCCGGTCGATGGGGGAGTTCTCGACGATCTGCACGCCCATCTCCACCAACCGCTTGTGCAGGGCGGTGACCATGGCCCCGGGGTCCACGTGCCGTTCCTGCGGGAAGTAGATGCCGCCGTAGACGGCGTCGGTGAGCAGCGGTTCGTGGTTGCGGACGTCGTCGCCCACCAGAACCTGCGGGTCCAGGTCGAAGGACTTGGGCAGGTCCAGGTTGTCCAGGTGGTGTTCGAGGTTTTCCTTCTGCGTGAAGGCCATCAGCAGGCCCCCGCTGTGCATTTCGAAGTCCATGCTGTCGGCGCGGTACTCGTCGAAGGTCTCGATGGTGTGCTGCGCCAGGCGCAGGTGCCCCTCGAAGCCGGCGCGCTGGTCCTGGAAGTTGGACCGCCGCCACATGTTGAACATGAACTTCAAAAAGTCCGGCTGTACGGATGGCTTGATGTAGAGCGGGCTGTCCGGCCGCAGCATCCACTTCAGGGACTGAAGAACGACGCCGGGACCCGGCACGGGTGCCGCCTCCGCCGGGACGATCCACCCGGCATTGACCTCGGACGCGCCCAGGCCCGTGGCCCGGGCATCGATGACGGTGACGGTCTCGCCCTCCCGTGCGAGGTGGTAAGCCTGCGTCAGGCCGATAACGCCGCCGCCGATTACAACGGTATGCACTGTGATTCCTTTCTTGGTCCGCTTTTTAACCCAGCCAGGCTAGAAACGGACGGCGTCCACGAACTTCTTGAGGTCTTCGTTGTCACACTTGTCGAATGCGGCTTCCGGGGTGGCGTTGACGGCGATTTCACCGTTGTGGAAGAACACCACGCGGTCGGCGGCCTTGGAGGCAAACGCCATGTCATGGGTCACGAGCGCCACCGCAATGCCGTCCTCCTCCTTCAACCGGCGCAGCACATCCAGGACTTCGGCCGCGACGGGCGGGTCAAGGGCAGAGGTGATCTCGTCGCACAGCAGGAGTTTGGGCTTCATCATCAGGGCCCGGGCGATGGCGACGCGCTGCCGTTCACCGCCGGAAAGCTGGGTGGGCTTGCTGAGGATGTGGTGTGCCATGCCCACCTCGGCCAGCGCCGCTTCGGCCCGGTCCCGGGATTCCTTTGCTCCGGTCCCGCGGACCTTGCGCGGTGCCAGGACCAGGTTGTCCAGCACATTCATGTGCGGCCACAGCGTGTAGGTCTGGAAGACCATGCCGACTTCCGAGCGGACGCTGTCCCACTCCTTGGTGCGTTGCTGTTCGGTGAACACGGTCTTGCCGTCGACGACGATGTGGCCCTCGTCGGGGTCGGTGAGGCCGGCGAGGGCGCGTAGCAGGGTGGACTTGCCGGAGCCGGACTTGCCGATGATGACGGTAATGTCGCCCTTGTTCATCTCGAAGTCGACATTTTTGAGGATCTGCCGGGGGCCGAAGCTCTTCTGGAGGCCGCGGGCCTCCACCAGGACCTGCCCGCAGCCGGCGCGGCCTGCGGTCTGCTCCAGAGTTGTCACCGGGGTGCCCTTCTGTTCGCTTCCATCATTGTCCTTCTCCTGGCGGCTGGAAAGCTGCGTGCCGGGTGCGGAGTGGCTCATGCCGGCACCGCCGTCCGGTCGTCTGTAGTCCGCGGTTCTGCGGCCCGGGAGCCGGGCGTCCGGGAGCCCGGCATCATGCGTGAGACGAGTTTCCGGGGCGGCGGGGCGCCCATGCCGGAGCTGTTCTGCATCCGGCGTTCCAGTGCGCTGGTTGCCAGGGATACCGGGAAGGCGATCGCGAAGTAGACGAAGGCCGCCAGCGTGAAGACTTCCAGGGACCGGTACGTCTGCGAGGAGATGGTGTTGGAGATGAACATCAGGTCCGCGACGGCGATGGTGGAGACGAGCGCCGTGTCCTTGAACAGTGAGATGTTCAGCGAGAGGATCACCGGCAGCTGCTGGCGCAGGGCCTGGGGAACGATGATGTAGCGCAGCTGCTGGAAGCGGCTCAGCTGCAGCATCCGCCCGGCCTCGACCTGTTCCACGGGCACCGACTGGAATCCACTGCGGTAGGCCTCGGCCATGAAGGCCGTGAGATTGGCCGTCAGTGCGATGACTGCCGAGACCTCGCCGGGAAGGGTGACGCCGGTCAGCGCCGGCATGGCGTAGAAGATCCAGAACAGCTGGACCAGCAGCGGCGTGCAGCGGAAGATCTCGATGTAGGCTTGGGCGGCCCAGCGGATGACCTCGATCTTGGACATGCGTCCCACGGCCACGGGGACGGCGAGGACCATGCTGATGACGACGGTGATGAGTGTGATCTGGAGGGTGATTCCGAGGCCCTGCATCATTGCAGGCACTGCCCGGGCAACCACGTCCCAGTCGAAGTTGTAGTTCATGATGTCTTGGCTCCTTGCCGGGTGACTTCTTGCCAGATCATTTCTTGGCAGGTCACTACTTCTTCAGGTCGCCGAGGTTGTCCACCTCGAAGTAGTTGACCTTGGTGTAGGCCTGGGCGAGCTTGCCGCTTTTCTGTGCACGCTCGATGGCGATGTTGACGATCTGCATCGAGCGGGCGTCGACGCCGGCTGGCACACCGTACGCGGCGGTGCCCGAGTAGATCTCCGGATCCGGGACGACGATCTTCAGCGTCTTGTCTGCCTGGGCCTGCGATTCAGCGGTGGGAAGGTCCGTGAATTCGGCGACCGCGCGGCCGGCCTGGATGGCGGAGATGGCGTTCGAGTAGGAATCCATGGGCATGATCTTGGACGTCAGGCCCTTCAACGTGGCTTCCGGAGCTGCGCCCTGGGCGGTAGCGATCTGGCCGCCGCTCTGGATGATCTGGTCAGAGGTGGTGTGTGGCGAGGTGGCCTTCACCACGAACACGCCGGGGTACTCGTAGACGGGGTTCGTGAAGGAGATCGCCAGTGACCGCTCCACGGTGTAATCGAGGTTTGCTGCGAAGTCGTAGCGGTTGGCCTGCAGGCCGGCCACGATGTTCTTCCATTCCGCGGCAACAGGCACCAGCTTCACGCCGAGCTGCTTGGCCAGTTCCTCCAGCGGAATGAGGTTGGGTCCGCCCAGTGTGCCGTCGGCCTGCTGGACGGTCATGGGCGGAGCGATGGCAACGCCGACGCGGAGTTCGCCGCGCTTCTTGATTTCCTCGATGAACGTGCCCTGCGCGGAGCCGGTGGAAGCGGCGGCGCTGTTGCCGCGGAAGCCGCTGCCGAAGAAGCCTGCGGCTGCGGACAGTACGGCGATGGCGAGGACAGCAAGGACGATCTTGCTTGTTTTGGTCATTGTCTAAACCCTCTTTACGGGAATGGGGTTACCGGGCTGGCGGCGGCATCAAGGGGCCGTCCGCAGCTCGAAGGAAATTTTGTGGCCGGCGGCGGTGGGCTGCCGGTCGGGGAGGTGAGGGGCGGCGTGAGTTCCGGGCCGCCGTCGTGGTTTGGTTGTTTTATTGTCAAACAATCTGCGTGCTGGTTCAACAGTAGCGCTGTGACCCCGGCCACGTCCAGTACTTTTTTCGCGGGCCCTGAACCCGCAGCATTAAATGTCAGACCCTCCCCCTAGCCTGAAAGTGTCCGGTAGAAGAAGTGCCGGCACTGTTTCCGGGAGGGGGAGAGGCGTGGAGGTCCAGGCATTCGTCACCGACGATGAGACGTGGATTCCGGCTGTCGACTTCACGGACCGGGAGGATTCACTGCTCGCCGGCACCGTGAGCGTTCCGCTCGCCTCCTTCCTCACCGCCGACGAAGCACTCGGCGTGGTGGAGTCGACCGACAGGCTCATCGCCTGGGCAACGGGCGTGAAAATGGGGGCCCTGGCGCGGGTCGAAGAAGCGATTGGCGAGGAATCGCCCCGGCGGCAAGAGAACCAGCCGGTACGGTTCGGTGGGGACGAAACGCATGCGCTTGCTGTCACGGAGGTGTCCACCGCCTGTGCCCTCTCGGAAGGCACGGCCGCGCGTTTCCTGAACGACGCAGCGGATCTGACCACGGCCCAGTGGGAGGTCCTTGAGGCGGTCCAGGCAGGCGAGATTACCGAAGCGCACGCCCGGGTTATCCTCGATCAGGCCCGCTCCCTCCCCGCAGAGCAGGCCGAAAAATTCGCTACGGTTGCCCTGCGGCGAACGCGGACACGGCAAGGCCGCCGCCGCACAACGTCCGAATTCCGCGCATGCCTGCGTCGGCTGCGGGAGAGCCTGCACCCCGAGAGCCTCGCGGCCCGTAAAGAGGCTGCCCAGCGTGAGCGCGGCGTTTGGTTCTCGGCCGAGCCGGACGGCATGTGCACGCTCTCCGCCTTCCTCACTGCGGACGTCGGGATGGCCATTTTCAATGGGCTCGACCGCGATGCGCGGCAGGCCAGCGTGCGGGCTGCAGAGCTCAGGGGCCTTCCCGGGCCGCGCCCTGATGCTGAACCCGGCACACTGTCGGAGCTCCGCGCTGATGCGCTGGCCTACCGCCTTTTTGGTGGGTCTGACGGGCTCTTGGGCGGATCCGGCGAGCTTCCAAACGGATCTGACGAGTCGGGAACCGGGGCATTTCGCGCCCAGGTCGTGCTGACCATTCCCGTCGGTTCCGTCCTTGCCGGCAACTTCGTTCCCGGCAACGGTGACGGTGACGGTGCTGTTCCCGGTGACGGTGCCGAATCCGCCGACGCGGCCGCCGCTGCTGTCCTCGAATCGGCCCGTCTTGAATCGGCTGGATTTGAAGCGGCCGAATTGGGAATGGCGGAACTCGAAGGGTACGGCCCCATTGACGCTGCCACGGCCTGGCGCCTGGCGGCCTTGGCACCCACGTGGCAAACGCTCTTCACGGACTTCACCACCGGCCGGGCCTTGGGCGTTGGGCGTGCGTCCTATCGCCCGCCGAAGGCGCTGCGCCGGTATCTGCATTGCCGTGACGGGACCTGTCGGTTCCCGGGGTGCACCCGGCGGGCCGCCGCCTGCGAACCCGACCACACGATCGAGTGGCAGGACGGTGGCACCACCGACGCCGGCAACATGGCAATGCTCTGCCGAAGGCACCACGCGCTGAAGTCCATCGGCGCCTGGGGCTACCGGCAGTCGTCGCCAGCCGGAGACCTTGAATGGCATTCACCCCTGGGCCGGAATTACACGACTGAAGCTGCGAAAGTTGGCAGTGCTGTCTACCCGCTCCAGCAGCCAGAACCACCGCCGTTCTAGGTGGCGGCGGTTCTGAGTTGGCGATGGTTCGGGAGTGGCCCGGGTCCAGGTGCGCCCCAAGTCAAGGTGCGCCCCGGTCCGGCGTGGCTCAGTCAGGAATCGGCTCAGTCGAGTGCGAAGACCTGGCCGGTCTGGATGCCCTCAACGGACTTCACATAGGCGCGGCCAACCTCGTCGGCGGGCACCTGCGAGAATCCCGGGAAGAACTCGTGGTAGCCGGAAGCCTCGGCCAGGACCGTGGGGCTCACGGCGTTGATCCGGATTCCCCGGGGCAGTTCGGCGGCGGCAGCCATCATAAACGACTCGAGCGCGCCGTTGGCCAGTGAGGCTGCGGCGCCGGTCAGGATGGGCTCGCGGGCGAGGACTCCGCTGGTCAGCGTGAAGGAGCCGCCGTCGGAGATGTACTGCTCGCCGAGTTGCACCAGGTTGACCTGGCCGAGGACCTTGTCCTCGAAGCCGGACCGGAAGTCCTTGTCTGTGAGCTCGGCGAGAGGCTTGAACGGAACCGAGCCCGTGCAGGAGATCACGGCGTCCACTGTGCCTACCTGGTCGAACATGCGCCGGATCGAGTCAGGTTCGGCGAGGTCCACGCTGACGTCGCTCGAGCGGGAGGCCTCGATGACCTCGTGCCGTCCTTTGAGTGCTGCCACCGCGGCGGAGCCGAGCAGGCCGTTTGCGCCGACAATGAGGATCTTCATGTGTGTAGGTTCTCCTTCTGCTTCTGGTTGTCCAGCTACTTTTGCTCCAGCTACTTTTGCTTGTCCAGCAGCGCGATGAGTTCCTTGGCGCTGTCTATCGTGTGCTCGGTGAAGGCCTTCCTGATGACCTCAAGGTCCTTGGTCCGGATGGCCCTCACCAGCTTCTCGTGAACGCGGTGGGCGCGGACGGGATCTGCGCGGGTGGCCTGGTCCTGGGCGAGGATGATGGTCACATGGGCCTCGGTGACGGGCCAGAGACGCAACAGAAGCGCGTTCTCGGATGCGGCCCATAGCTTGCGGTGGAAGGCCACGTGGCTTTCATGCCGCACCACCGGATCGGGGTCCATCTCCACGCGGCTGTACTCGGCCCAGCTTTCCTCAACCATTCCCATGCGGCGACCGGTACCGTCTTCGATGATCGCGGTGACCGCGAGCATGTCCAGGGCCATGCGGGTATTGGCGAGGTCCATGATGGCGGCCGTATCCAGGGAGGCCACGCGGAGCCCGCGGTACGGCTCCTGAATCAGGAGGCCCTCCTGCGCCATCTGGTTGAGTGCCTCGCGGACCGTGGGCCTGCTGACGTTGAGCCATTCGGACAGCTGGACTTCCGTCAGCTTTTCGCCGGGCTTGATGGTGCCCAGCACTACGGCGCGGCGGATTTCATTGACCACCCCGTCCCGCCGAGAAACGGAGGCCACGGGTGACATTCTCGCAGGCAGGGATGTCGGCTCGGGTGACAGGTGCGTTTCCGACATGCGCTTCCCCAATTGCTAGGTTCTGGTCTGCCTTGCTTTGCAGATTGTCAGACAAGCCTAACCGCTAAACGCGCGCGCGTAAATGGGGTGGCGGGGTTATTGCGGCGCGGTTTTCAGCCACAGGGAGGGCGAGCCGCCGACCGCCGGCATGACGCTGCCCTGCCCCACAAACCTCGGGGCCGGCCCGGTTGCAGCCGGCGCGGGTTCTGCAGGTCCGGCCTCGGCCGAAGCGGACTGCAGTGGGTACCACCACCCGGTCTGCGGACAGTGTTCGCCGGTACGCACGGCGACTGCCGCCAACACGGAGGCGGCAATTGCTGTGGGCTGCGCGGCGGTGGCGGCGGCGGTGGCAGTGGTGGGGAATCGTCGTTTCATGCGGACTCCTGGGTGGGCGTGCTGGTGACACTCACGGTAGGGCCGGGCACGCCGTCGTCGGGCCTGTACATATGTCGATGTGCAAGCGGCGCGCTTGACAAATGTTGGGCGAAGGCCGCCGCGCGGTCCAATTACCGTGGCTAACAAGCCGCTCCGGCGCCCTGCCAATAACGCCCCTGCCATCAAATCCTGAAAGCGAGAAGAAGCGTGTCAGAGAACAGCGTGTCCGAAAACCAGGAACTTCCCGTACTGTCCCACTGGATCGGGGGAGAAGAAGCCCTCTCCTCCGGTCACCGCACCGCGCCGGTCTTCGACCCCGCCAGGGGGATCAAAACCAAACGTGTAGCGCTGGCCAACGCCGCCGACATTGAAGCCGCGATCTCTTCGGCCCACAAGGCCTTTCCTACGTGGCGGGACCTCTCCATCACCAAGCGCCAGCAGATCATCTTCCGGTTCCGCGAGCTGCTCAACGAGCGCAAGGGCGAACTGGCCCAGATCATCACCGCGGAGCACGGCAAGGTGCTCTCCGACGCGCTCGGTGAAATCACCCGCGGCCAGGAGGTGGTGGAACTGGCCACCGGCTTCCCGCACCTGATCAAGGGCGAGCACTCCGAGAACGTCTCCAGCGGCGTGGACGTTTACTCCACCAAGTCGCCGCTGGGCGTGGTCGGCATCATCAGCCCGTTCAACTTCCCCGCCATGGTGCCGCTGTGGTTCCTGCCGATCGCCATTGCCGCCGGCAACTCCGTTGTCCTGAAGCCGAGCGAAAAGGACCCGACGGCGGCCAACTGGCTCGCGGAACTATTCACCGAGGCGGGCCTGCCGGACGGCGTCTTCAACGTCCTGCACGGCGACAAAGAATCGGTCGATGGCCTCCTGGAGCACCCCGATGTGAAGGCCATCTCCTTCGTCGGCTCAACGCCGATCGCCCAGTACATCTATGAGACCGCGGCCCGGAACGGCAAGCGTGTCCAGGCCCTCGGCGGCGCGAAGAACCACATGCTGGTGCTGCCTGACGCCGACCTTGAGCTGACCGCCGACGCCGCCATCAACGCCGGCTTCGGTTCCGCCGGTGAGCGCTGCATGGCCATCAGTGTGGTGGTCGCCGTCGAGCCGGTCGCCGATGAACTGATCGAAAAGATCACCTCCCGCATGGCCACGCTCCGGATCGGCGACGGCCGCCGCAACTGTGACATGGGCCCGCTGGTCACCCGGCAGCACCGCGACAAGGTGGCGTCCTACATCGACGTCGCGATCGAGGACGGCGCCAAGGTGGTGGTGGACGGCCGCGGCATCAACGTTGACGGCGACGAGAACGGCTTCTGGCTCGGCCCCACCCTCATCGACGACCTCCCGGTCACTTCCCGCGCCTACACGGAAGAGATCTTCGGCCCCGTCCTGGCCGTGGTCCGCGTCCGCAGCTACGAGGAGGGCCTGGACCTGATCAACTCCGGCGCCTTTGGCAACGGCACGGCGATCTTCACCAACGACGGCGGAGCGGCCCGCCGCTTCCAGAACGAGGTTGAAGTGGGCATGGTGGGCATCAACGTGCCCATCCCGGTCCCTGTGGCCTACTACTCCTTCGGCGGTTTCAAGGACTCGATCTTTGGCAGTTCCAAAGCCTACGGCCTGCAGGGCTTCCAGTTCTTCACCCGCGAGAAGGCCATCACCTCCCGCTGGCTCGACCCCAGCCACGGCGGCATCAACCTCGGCTTCCCGCAGAACTAATAAGTCAGCCAGGGAACTGAATAAAAGGACAGGGCTTCCGGCGCACATTCCGCGCCGGAGGCCCTGCCTCTTTCAAACCCTTCCTCAGGTCCTGTCGGGTTTCCCCTAACTCTTCCTCAGGTCCTGCCGTCAAGGGACTAACCCTTCTGCGATTGGGTTTCTTCCAGGAACTGCACCGCGGCGAACAGCTCCAGCCGGTCGCGCATGCCGTCCAGGTTCAGGGCCAGGATCCGGCCGGCGGCGTCCACCCTGTTCCGCAGCGTGTGCCGGTGGACGCCGAGGCGCCGGGCGGTCTTGTCCCAGACGCAGTCGTTGGCGAACCATTCCCGGACCGTGGCCAGCAGTTCCGTCTGCTCCGCCTGATCGTGCGCGACGAGCGGCTGCAGCAGTCCGCGCGCCACGGGTCCGGCCTTTTCCTCGCGCAGCAGACCCAGCACCCCGCCTTCGGACAGTTCGGAAAATTCGACGGCGGCCCTCCCCAATTCTGTAGCGCGCCGCAGCGCGCGGGTGGCTTCCTCCAGGGCGCCCGGCAGTCCGTCAATCGTCGTTTCGGAGGAGACGCCGCATGTGCCGTGGCGCTGCATCAGCTCCAGGACTTTGTCCTGGTGGGCGCGGCCCGAGAGGATCACCAGCAACTCACCGCGCAGCGCATAGAAAACGGCGCCGCGGTAGTCATCGGCCAGGAGTTCCAGCGCTTCGAGGAGGTTGGGAGCCGGATTCTCCTGCCGTGAGGCGGTCACGAACAGCGGATCCCGCGGCAACTGGCCCCACACCTGACGCGCCGTTTTAACGGCCACGTCGGTGCTGCCCGCCAGCAGCTGCTCGAAGACGCCGGCACGGAGGTGCCTGCGGGCAGTATCGAGGGTGCGGGCCTGCTCGAGTGCCAGGCTGGCCAGGCCGATCACGCTGTTGACGATGTCCGCCCGTGCCGGGTCCAAAGGCTCGATGGCTCCCATGGCAAGCGCGCCGCGGAGGCTGCCCTTGCGGCCAAGGGTCTGCAGGGTCACCGACTGGCCCCCGATCTCCAGATACGAGGCGGAACGCGTCCCCAGGTCCAGGGCAGTGCGGACCTTCGCCGTGACGTCAGAGGCAATGTCGGAGGGAACCGGACGGTTTCGAGGCATCCGGACGTAGTTGCCGGCAGCGTCATAGAGTGCCACCCAGCTGTGCAGTTGGCGTTCCAGCTCCCCGAGGATCGAGGTCAGCCCGTCCGGGCGGAGGGCTGCGCGGGAGATGGCCCGCTGTGCCTGCAGCGACCATTCCGCCCGGGCATGTTCTTCTTTGGCCAGATAGTCGGCCACCATGCGGATGATCGCGATGAACGGTGTCCGGTCGGGGACTTCCAGCAGCGGCAGCCCGTGTTTCCGGCAGGCTTCTTCCAGTGCCGGCGGCAGCGTTCCGTGGATCACCTGCGTCGCGAAGCCCAGGCCAGCGATGCCGTGCCCCACCAGACGCTCCACGTACTCGCCATAGACGGAGCCGGTTGGCACTGCCGGTGAGGGTCCCACGGTAGCCGCGTCCGCCGTCGTCGTCTCCGTCAGCATGGCGTCCACGGGGAACTGCGTGCCGTCGGTGAGCAGCAGCTGCCCGGCGTCGAGGAATGGCGTGGGGTCCGCCAAATCGGAGCTGTGCACCCAACTGATCGGCTCGTCGAGCCGGGGAGCCCCGGCGTCTGGCACCACGAGGCGGAGCTTCAGCGCACGGCTGCGGAGGAGGACGTTCAGGCTTGGCGGCATGCCGGACCCCTAGGGATGTGAAAACGTCGAACGGGCTTGTGCTGATTGTACAAAGGTATATGGGGCCGCGGCGGCCGGGAACCGGATGATGAAGCAAGTCCCCAAACCATCCATCGAGAGGAACCGTCATGGTCGCCAGCCAGGCAACACTGGACTCCGCAGTCACCAACGCCGCAGCCGCCAGCTCAGCCGTCAGCAGCGCTGTCTCCAACGCAGACGTCGTCGCCCTGGACCGGGCCAACGTCTTCCACTCCTGGTCGGCGCAGAAGTCCCTCAACCCGATGGCCATCGCCGGCGGATCCGGCAGCACGGTCTGGGACCACGACGGCAACACCTACCTGGACTTCTCCAGCCAGCTGGTCAACACCAATATCGGGCACCAGCACCCCAAGGTCATCGCGGCCATCGCGCAGCAGGCAACCAGCCTGGCCACGGTCGCCCCGGCCCACGCCAACCACGTCCGGGCCACTGCGGCTGCCAAAATCTTGTCGCACGCACCGGCCAATATGGAGAAGGTTTTCTTCACCAACGGCGGCGCGGACGCGAACGAGAACGCCATCCGCATGGCCCGCCTCCACACGGGCCGCGACAAAGTCATCTCGCGCTACCGCTCGTACCACGGCAACACCGGCTCGGCGATCGTGGCCACCGGCGACTGGCGCCGCATCCCCAACGAATACGCCCGCGGCCACGTCCACGTCTTCGGCCCGTACCTCTACCGCTCCGAGTTCTGGGCGGAGACACCGGAACAGGAAACCGAGCGCGCCCTGCACCACCTGCGCCGCGTCATCCAGGCCGAGGGCCCGCAGTCGGTCGCTGCCGTCCTGCTCGAAACCGTCCCGGGCACCGCCGGGATCCTCATCCCCACGCCCGGCTACCTCGAAGGCGTCCGGGCGCTGTGCGACGAGCACGGCATCGTGATGATCCTGGACGAGGTCATGGCCGGCTTCGGGCGCACCGGCGACTGGTTCGCGCTCGACGCGTTCAACGTCACCCCGGACCTCATCACCTTCGCGAAGGGCGTGAACTCGGGCTACGTCCCCGTGGGCGGCGTCATCATCTCCGGTGAAGTCGCGGCCACCTTCGACGAGCGCGTCTTCCCTGGCGGCCTCACCTACTCCGGCCACCCCCTCGCCGCGGCCTCCGTCGTGGCGTCGATCGAGGCCTTCGAGGAAGAGGACATCGTGGGCAACGCGGCCCGGATGGGCCGCGACCACCTTGAGCCTGGCCTCCGTGCGCTTGCCGAGCGGCATAGCGTCATCGGCGAGGTCCGCGGCCGTGGCGTCTTCTGGGCGCTGGAGCTGGTTCAGGACCGCGCCACCCGGACTCCGGTTCCCGCGGAATACATGGGTCGGCTCAAGGCCGAACTGCTGCGCCTTGGCCTGCTGCCCTTCATCGCGGACAACCGCATCCACGTCGTCCCGCCGGCCGTCGTGACGCCCGGGGAAGTGGCCACGGCCCTGGACATTTACGACCAGGCGCTCACCGCCGTCGCCCTCTAACCCTTGCGAGTTTTTGTCCAGATACCGCGACTTAATGGGGCTTTAGAGCCCGTTATCTGGACAAAAACTCCGCTAGAGGGGGTTGTTCGGGGCCTCGCGCCGCAGGGCCGCGGAGTATGCGTAGGCCGCGTTGCTCCAGACCACAAACAGGAGAGGTGCGGGCGCCAGGGCCACACCCAGCACGGGCTGCAGGACGGCCGCCGACGCGATGATGCCGAGCAGCATCAGCATGGCCAGGCTGAGGTACCAGCGCTGGAGGCTGAGGTACAGGGACGCCCTGAGGATGCCTTTCAGCCCCGCGTCGGGCAAAAGTACGACGCCGGCAATCGCCGTCACTGCCAGGCTCACCGTCACGGCGGCTGCTACGACGATCACAGGCACCAGCACGGCAGCCGCCGGCATGGCCTGGACAATCGCCAGATCCACGCCGAGGAACAGCAACACAGCTACGGCGCCCAAGCCGAGCGACGCGGCCCGCTTGAAACTGCGCCTGTATCCCAAGAGGAAGGCGGCAACCGGCGTGACCGCACCGCCGTCGTCGTTCAGTGAGCGGAAGGCCTCGAAGATGCCGGCGAGGGACGGCGCCACGGTGACCGAGAGCGCCAGGAAGAAGGGCCAGGCGGCCGCGGGGTCGGCCACCAGGGCGAGGCAGAGCACCAACGGCGCGTTGGCCACGGCCAGCAGGACGTTTCCGGCCAGGAAGGTGTAAACGAATCCGAATACGGTCCCGAAGGTATGGAATCCCGGCCCGGCCCAACGGCGCCGCTGCTGGCCGGCCTTGTGCTGCTGCCCGCCCACGGTGGTCATCCCTTCATCCCGCTCGTCGCGATTCCCTGGATGAAGTAGCGCTGGCCGATCAGGAAGATGATGAGGATCGGGATCACGGAGATCACAGAGCCGGTCATGATCATGGCGTATTCGGCGTCGAACTGGCCCACGAAGGACCGCAGCCCCAACTGGACCGTCCAGAGCCTGTTGCTGGTGAGGTAGATGAACGGGCCCATGTAGTCGTTCCACGTGTTGACGAACGTCAGCAGCGCCAGGCTGGCCAGCGCAGGCTTGGACAGCGGCAGGATCACCCGCGCCCAGATGCCATATTCGCTGAGGCCGTCGATCCGGGCGGCTTCGCAGAGCTCGTCCGGAATGGTCATGTAGTACTGGCGCATCAGGAACACACCAAAGGCGCCGAACGCCTGCAGCAGGATGAGGGCATTGAAGCTGTTGGTCAGGCCCAGCTGCTGCATCATGATGTACTGCGGCACCATGTACGCCTGCCACGGCACGGCGATGGTGCCGATGTAACCCAGGAAGAGCACATCGCGGCCGGGAAACCGGACCTTGGAGAAGCCGTACGCCGCCAGGGACCCGGTGAGCACCTGCAGAACCGTGATGATCACGGACAGGTACAGCGAATTCTGCAGGTAGCCCAGCATGGGGATCCGGGACCAGATATCCGTGTAGTTGCTCCACACGAACTCAGAGGGGATCCACTGGATGGGAACCGTGAGGACCTGGTTGTTCTGCTTCAGCGAGGAGGAGACCATCCAGATGAACGGCACCATGAGCGCCAGGACCAGCACGGCGAGCACGCCGTAGATGATGGCGTTGGTGGTCCGGACCTTACGTTCCCGCCTGGAGCGGTTCGAACCCTTCATACGGGAACGACGGCGGTCCACCGGTTCCGGCGCCACGTTGCCCGCCGCGAACGGCGCCTCGGCTTTAAGGTCTTCGGCCGTGTTGGTCATCAGCGTTCCCTCCGCTGTTGGATCTTGAATTGCAGGACGGTGACCGTCAGGACGATGAGGAACAGGGCCAGCGAGATTGCTGACGAGTAGCCGAACTTCCCTTCGCCGATGCCCTCCTGGTAGATGAGCTGCGAGAGGACGGTGGTGGACCGTCCGGGACCGCCGTTGGTCATGACGACGATGAGGTCGAACACCTTGAAACTCGAGACCGTCAGCATGACCACCACGAAGAAGGTGGTGGGCCGCAGCGACGGCAGGGTGACGTTCCAGAAGCGCTGCCAGGCGCTAGCGCCGTCCACTTCGGCTGCTTCATAGAGTTCGGCGGGGATGGCCTGCAGGCCGGCCAGGTACAGGACCATGTAGTAGCCCATGTCGCGCCAGACGCTGGTGATGATGACGGCGGGGAGGGCCCAGTCTGAGCTGGAGGTCCAACCCGGCGCTTCGGCTATGCCGATCGCGTGCAGGAACTGGTTGACGGGGCCACTGTCCGGGCTGAACAGCATGTTCCAGACGACGGCGACCGCCACCAGGGAGGTGATGTACGGGAAGAAGATGGCCACCCGGAAGAAGCCGATGCCCTTGAGCTTGCGGTTCAGCAGCATCGCGAGGACGAGGGCCAGGGCCATGGTGAGGGGCACGTGGCCGAGCGCGTAGACCACGGTGTTGCGCAGGGCCACCCAGAACGAGTCGCTGGCAACCATTCGCTCGAAGTTCTTCAGCCCCACCCACTTGGGGGCGCTGAACGAGGTCCATTCCATGAAGGACAGGGCAAACGCGGCGAGGACGGGAATGAGCGTGAAGGCCAGGAAGCCCAGGAAGTTCGGCAGGATGAACGTCCAGCCGATCAGCGTGTTGCGCCTGGCCTGCTTCCGGTTGCCGCGGCTCTGCACGGGGGCGGAAGCCCGGGTGATTGTTTCTGTAGTCATGGTTACTTCAGGACTTCGTCCTTGACGCGCTTGCCCATCTCAGCGATGCCGTCAGCGACGGAGCGCTCGCCGACCATGATGAGGTCGTGCTCCTGGTTGAGGATTTTGTCCGTGGCTGCGGACTTGTCGCTCACCGGCATTTCGAGGGTGGTCTGATCCGGCGTGAAGGCCTTCTTGGAGAGAGCGTCGGTGGGCAGGCCGTCCAGCTTGAAGTACTCCGCCGTTACTGCGTCGTTCTGAAGGGCCGGCACGACACCGATCTTGGAGATGGCCTTGGCGCCCTCTGCGCCGGCTGCCCACTCGATGAACTTCTTGGCCTCATCGGAGTGTGCCGCGTTCTTGTTCACCGCGAACGCGGTGGGGGAACCGAACGTGCTGACCTTGCCGTTGGCGTCCTTCTGCGGCAGCGGAGCCAGGCCCCAGTTGACGTTGGTCTTGCCGTCCTTCTTGGCCTGCAGGATGCCGGCGATGTACCAGGTGCCCATGGGCATCATGGCTGCCTGGCCGGTTTCGAACATGGTGCGGTAGCTGGTCTTCTGGCTCTTGGCCGTGCCGAAGTCCAGGGTGGCGCCGCTCTTCTGCAGGTCCAGTGCGGTGTTGTACTGGTCCTCGAAGAAGCCGTAATCGCCGCTGATCTGGTCCCCGCCATTCTGCGCAGCCGCGATGGCCTGGACCACTGAACGCCAGATGTGGTGGTAGGTGCCGTAGACCTTCCTTCCGTCCGCCGTGCCGGTGAGCTTCTTGGCGATCTCCGAGTACTTCTCCCACGTCAGGTCCTTGGGATCGTCGATTCCGGCGGCCTTGAACAGGTCCTTGTTGTAGTACAGCAGCCAGAAGTCCTGCCGGTACGGTGCGGCAAAGTACTTGCCGTTCATGTCGAAGGCGTCCAGGCTGGCCAGGTTGTCCTTGCCCACCGCGTCCACCACGCTGCTGATCTCCTGCAGCTGGCCGTTGTTCGCGTACCGGGCGTAGTCGATGACGTTCTTCATGGTCAGCACGTCAGTGGTGTCGCCGCCGGCCAGCATGGTGGTGACCTTCTGCGGGTAGTCGTCGGCCAGGATGTCGACGGGTTCGATGTCCACGTTCGGGTGGGACGCTTCATAGCCGTCAAACAATGCCTTGAACTCCGGCGTTCCCTCGTAGTTCCACACGGACACTGTGAGCTTGGTCTTGCCGTCCTGGCTGCCCGTTTCCGCGGGGCCGGCGGCGCCGGCGCATCCTGTCAGTCCAAGTCCGGCGGTGACGGCGAGGGCGATCGCCGCGAGGGTAGTGCGCTTCATTGCGGTTCTCCTAGGTAGGGGATGGTCCGCCGCTGCTGCGGCGAGGTCTTTCGGGTGGTTGGCTCAGGCGCTCAGGCCGAGGTCTTCGGATACCACCTCTGCCACCAGCGCCTGTCCGGTGAGGTAGCGTTCGAGGTCGTCCAGGGCGGCGTCCGACATCCTGCGGGTCTCTGTTCCCAACGATCCTGCGATATGCGGGGTGAGCACAACATTGGGCAGGTCATACAGCACTGATCCTGCGGGCAGGGGCTCGGGTTCGGTGACGTCGAGGATGGCATGCAGGCGCCCGGCGCCGCACGCTGCCTCCAGGGCCGCGGTGTCCACCAACGAGCCCCGGGCGGTGTTGATGAGGGTGGCGTGGTCCTTCATGGCTGCCAGCTCCCGGGCGCCGATCATGTTCCGCGTCTCCGGCAGGGCCGGTGCGTGGACGGTGACGACGTCCGACACCGGCAGCAACTCATCGAGGCTCACCAGCCGCCCGCCCGCGGCCGCCACTTCAAAGGGGTCCGCATGCGGATCAGACACCAGGCAGGTGACATCCTGCAGCTGCTGCACCAGCTGCACCACGCGGCGGCCGATGCGGGAAAAGCCGATAATCCCGATGGTGCGGCCAATGTTGCCGAGTTCGCCGCGGGACGTGGAATAGGACCAGTCCTCACGGGAGGCGCGGGCATCATTGGTGAGGAACTGCGCCTTCTTTCCCGCCAGCACAATGGACGCGAAGGTGAACTCTGCGACCGGGATGGCGTTGGCGTCGGCGCCGTTGGTGACCAGGATGCCGCGTTCCCACAGTTCGTCGCTGACGAAACTGCGCACGGTACCGGCGCAGTGGAACACCGCGCGGAGCTGCGGCATGCGCCCGAGCCTTTCCCCGTCCAGCCGGGGCACGCCCCAGCTGGTGAGCAGGATTTCCACTTCGGACAGCTGCGCGGCGAGTTCCGGTGCGTCGAGGCTGTCGGTCCAGAGCTGTCCGTCGAGGTCCACCAGGCCGGCAAGCCGCTCCAGCCGCGAAGCATCGAACTGGTCCGCCATGGTTCCGCTATTCATGACCAGCAGTGCCTTGGGCTTGCGCGTCATTAGTGGGTTCTCCCTTCTTTTTCTCGTGCCAAAGGCCAGCTTTTTGCGCCGATCCCTATGGCTTGCATCACGTTCGATATTCATTAGATACTCATGAAAATAAGAACTCAATCAGGCAAATCATGCTTGATCACAAACGATCACATTCGATCATCACCCGCATTTGAAGTAGCCCAGCGGGGATCCCAGACCAAGGAGCAGGCATGGCGGCAGGACAGGAGAGGGCGGCTGTACCCGCTGGGGCGGGTGCTGCCAGCAGCGTGCAGGCTTTCCCCCTCGCCGGCGTTTGGGGGACAGCAGCTGAACCCTCCGGGCTTCGTCCGGCTCTGGATGGCGCGAAGGGCAGGCTGACTGTCAGGCCGTCCTCCGAACGCCATGCCTGGCTGGCCATCCCGGACGAGGCTGTCGCAAGCCTGGCCTCTCAGGCAACCGCCGAGCGGGGATCGCCCTGGCCGCAGCCCCTTGTCTCCCACTACGCGCGCTACTTCCGCGACGGCAACAGGACGGACTACGAAGGGCTGGTTGCTGCCAGGCAGCAGCGGCTCACGAGGGCCGTCATCATGGCCGCACTCGCCGATGGGGCATTAGGCGACGGGCCAGAGGTTGATGCGGCCCCGGACAGCCAGCCAGAGGGCAGCGTCGCGTGGCTCGATGAAGTCATCGACGGCGCCTACCTCCTGTGCGAGCAGAGCTCCTGGAGCTGGGCGGCGCACGACGACGTCGGGGACCGCAGCGGGCACGTGGTGCCGGACCGTGGAATGCCCTTTCTGGATCTGGGGGCCGGGGAAGTGGCTGCCCAGCTTGCCTGGCTGGACCTGGTGCTGGGCGACGCCCTGGACGGGCGTGCCCCCGGCCTGCGGAAACGCATGAGGGAGGAAGTGCTGGAGCGGGTGGTCCAGCCATTCCTGGACAGGATGGACTGGCACTGGCTGGGCCTCGACGGGGACGTGCACAACTGGAACCCCTGGATCCACTCCAACATCCTGGCCGCGGCCGTCATCCTGGTTGAGGAACCGGGGCTGCGGGCGGCCACCGTGGCGCGCTGCATCGAAGGGCTGGACCGCTTCCTGGCTTCCGTGCCCGCGGACGGAGCCATCGACGAAGGCTTCGCCTACTGGTGGAACGGTGGAGGGCGTGCGCTGGAGGCGCTGGCACTCCTCGAGGAGGCCACCGGCGGAGCGCTGAACGCCGACATCCCGGTCATCCGGGGGCTCGCGGCGTTCCCGCACCGCATGCACCTGGGGCACCACTGGTTCCTCAACGTTGCCGACGGCCCGGCCCGGGCTCCCCGCAACCTCCCGTGGGACATGCTCGGCCGGTGGGCTGACCGGTTGGGCGATGCAGACGCGGCCCGCCACGCCCGCGCGTTCGAAACGACCCGGCCGGATGCGGCGTCTGGCCTGGGCAGGGTGCTGCATGCCCTGTTCCGCCTCGCCGCCGACGAGGCAGCCGCCGGAAAGACCCCTGCGGTGTCGCCGCCGCTGACAGGTTTCACCTACTTGGATTCCGTGCAGATCATGGTGGCCAGGGAAACGCCAGGCGCGCCCACGGGGCTGACGCTGGCGGTAAAGGGCGGCCACAACGGCGAACACCACAACCACCGTGACGTCGGTTCCGTGGTCGTAGCGGTCGACGGCGTTCCCCTCCTCGTCGACGCCGGCCAGCCCACCTACACCGCCGAAACGTTCGGTCCCAACCGCTACTCGATCCGGGCCATGCAAAGTTCCTGGCACAGTGTTCCCGCCCCCTTCGGCCTGGAACAGGGAACCGGAACGGAATTCGCCGCAAGTGTCCTGCACCATCCCACCGCGGAGGAGCCCCGCCTGGTGCTGGACCTGGCGGAGGCGTACGGCATCGGCCCGGCCTCGGACTGGATCCGTTCCGGCGCGCTCGACCGGCCGGGATCACGGGCGGTGATCGCCGACAGCTGGTCGCTTGCGGACCCGCCTGCGTCCGGAACGCCCGACGTCGTCATCCACTATCTCCTGGCCGGAACCGTGCGCCTGGGGCCGCCGGGCACGGCGACCGTTTCGGCGTCGGGAATCCCGGACGCCGGCAGCCCGGACCCCGGCGCCCGGCGGGGAGCAAAGCTGACCTGGGACCCGGCGTCGGCCGCCGTGGAGGCAGACGAATGGGCCTTGGACGATCCCCTCCTGGCCGACGTCTGGGGCGCCCGCCTCACCCGGCTGCGGTTCAGCATGCCGGCCCAAAACCGCGCCGCAGGCGCATTCACCCTCACCGTGGAGGCAACACCATGAGCCCGGAGCAGGCCACCGAAGCCAACGGCAAAGCACTCTTCTCCCTGCAGCGGCGCGAGCGGCTCATGGAGGAACTGCGCGCACACGGCGCCATCACCGTCCGCGACGTGGCCGCCAGGCTGGGCGTCAGCGAACTCACCATCCGCCGGGACGTGAACATCCTCGCCGACGAAGGGCTCCTCTCCCGGGTGCACGGCGGCGCCACCCTGCCCAGCCCGCTGGACCGCACAGCTGCCGGGACCCGCCAGCACGCCAACCGGCACTGCATCGGCATGGTGGTGCCCTCGCTGGACTACTACTGGCCGCAGGTCATTGCCGGCGCCCGCGAGGCGGCGGATGACCTGCAGGTCCGGATCGCCGTGCGGGGTTCCACGTATGACGCCGCCGACAACCGGCGGCAGGTCCAGGCCCTGCTGGACACGCAGAACATCGACGGGCTGATCGTCGCACCGACGATGACCGGGCCGGCCGGCCAGGAACTGCTGCGCTGGCTCAACTCCCTGCCCATTCCCGTGGTCCTCGCCGAGCGGCGCTCGCCGGCCGAAATTCCCGCCCACCGCCTCGAATGGGTGGCAACCGACCACGCCTTCGGCGCCGGCATGGCCGTCCGCCACCTGTGGCAGGAGGGCCACCGGAAGATCGGCTGCATGACTGATTCGACCAGCCCCACCAGCTCGCATGTGGTGCGGGGGTGGCAGCAGGCCATGGCCGCCCTGAAAATTCCGGTCGAAGCCTCCGTCAGCGAGGATTCGGCGGGCATCCTGGGCGCCGACCGGGATGAGCACTTCGACAGGATCCTGCAGCTGTGCCGCGAGACCCAGACCACCGCCATGCTGGTCCATTCCGATACGCAGGCCGTGGCCTTCGTGCAGCACTGCGTGGACCGCGGCATTGACGTGCCCGGAAGCATGGCCGTGGTGGGGTACGACGACGAGGTAGCCTACCTCGCCGAGCCCGCGATCTCGGCCGTCCGCCCGCCCAAACGGTACGTGGGCCTGGTAGCCGTGCAGCTTGTCGCGTCGCGGCTCTCCGAGGGCCGGAACCGGCCTGTGCACCGGATAGAGCTGAACCCGGACCTCATCGTGCGCGAATCCTCCGTGGGCGGTCCGCAGCTGGCGGGCGACTACGCACTGGAGGACTCGCTGTGAGCGGACCCGGCGCCGCCGGCCCCGATGGCAACCGGCCCGCCGCACTGCTGCTTACCGGAACCGGCCGCTACGCGGACCCCTGGCACCCCTTTCCGGAAACGACGGCGGCCCTCGCACGTTTGTTGACGGAGGCTGGCATCGAGGTGCGGGTGGCCGGCGACGTCGATGACGCCCTGGCGCGGCTGGACCCTGCCGACCTCTGGCCGGATCTGCTGGCGGTGAACGTGGGCCTGCCCAGGGACGGCCGGGCTTCCCCGGGAACGGCTGCCGCAATGCGCGGGCTGGAGCGGTGGGCGGCGGCCGGTCGGGCCCTTCTGGCCTGCCACGTCAGTGCGACGAGCTTTGTGGACTGCCCGGCCTGGGAGGACGCACTCGGCGGCCGCTGGGTCCGCGGCGTCTCCATGCACCCGGAGTACGGGGCCGCAAAAATCCTGGTCCAGCGCGATTCCGGTCCGCTTGCCGAGGGTATTCCGGACTTCGAGCTGGACGACGAACGCTACAGCTGGCTGCGAACGGGCGCGGACATCAACGTCCACGCCGTTCATTTACATGACGGCACGTCGCACCCGCTCCTCTGGTCCCGCGCGGCCGGCAGCTCTCGGACCTTCTACGACGCCCTCGGCCACGACGCCGCCTCCTTCAATTCACCCGAGCACCTGGAAATCTTGCGGCGAGCCATCGCCTGGCTCGTCCCGGATGCCGGCACACTTCAACCCCTTAGGACCCGATGATGCCTCCCAGCACCCTGGTGCTCCCTGCCCCGGACACCCGGCTCTCGCCCTACACTGGCCTCACCCGCGACCACTGGTGCAGCTACGCCGATTTCCTGCTCCGCTCCGCCCACCGCTACGCCACCGACAACCACGCGAACATCCACCTTCCCGGCCCCGGCAGCGCGTACGGGCCCCGCAGCGATTCGCTGGAGGCCTTTGCCCGCACGTTCCTGATGGCGTCCTTCCGGATGGCGGGCGATCCGGAGAACACGGGCTGGCTGGCCGAATGGTACGCGCGGGGCCTGGACGCCGGAACCAACCCCGCCTCGCCGGACCGCTGGCCCACGCCCGGGGAGCTGGACCAGGCCAAAGTCGAGGCAGCATCACTGGCCGTGGGCCTTGCCCTGACGCGGGAGATCCTCTGGGACAAGATGCCGCAGCGGGTCCAGGAACAGCTGGTGGCCTGGTTCGAAACGGTCATCGGCGAAGGGTATCCGCCCATCAACTGGGTCTGGTTCCAGATCGTCGTGGAAACGTTCCTGGCGAGCGTGGGAGGACGCTCTTCCGACGAGGACATCGACGCCGGCCTCGCGGTCCACGACTCCCTGTACCGCGGCCACGGGTGGTTCGCCGACGGGCCGGAGCGGGCCTACGACCACTACGTGGGCTGGGCCTTCCACGTGTACCCGCAGCTGTGGGCGCTCATGGCGCCGGAGGACCCGCGGGTAAAAGCCCGCCGGGCGCTGGACGGCGGCCGGCTGGCCGACTACCTCGACGACGCCGTGCACCTGGTCGGTGCCAACGGCTCACCGCTCATCCAGGGACGCAGCCTGATCTACCGGTTCGCTGCGGCGGCCCCGTTCTGGGTGGGCGAGCTGTCCGGGCACACGAGGCTCAGCCCCGGTGTCAGCCGCCGCGCAGCGTCCGGAATGCTGGACCACTTTGCGGGCCACGGCGCCATCACCGGCGACGGGCTCCTGTCCATCGGCTGGCACGGGGAATTCGCCGGCATGAAGCAGTCCTACTCCGGCGGCGGTTCACCCTACTGGGCCTCAAAGGGCATGCTGGGCCTGGCCCTGCCGGCAGACCACCGGGTCTGGACCGCGGCCGAGGAGCCGCTTCCGGTGGAAGTTGGCGATACCAGGAGGCTGATCGCGGTGCCGGGCTGGCAGGTGGACGGCACAGTATTCGACGGCGTGGTCCGGATCCGCAACCACGGCACCGACCACGCCAACGCCGGGGACACGGTCACCGACTCGCCGCTGTATGCCCGGCTCGGGTACTCCACCCACACCTTCCCGGACCTTGGGTCCGAATCCCTGGACAACGCCGTCGTACTGGTGGACGACGGCGGCCGGCTCACCCACCGCACGGGCTTCCGCGCCCTGGCGCTGTGCGACGCCGGGGGACTGCTCGTGGGCGCCTCCGGCGGTGCGTCGCACTGGATCAGCGTGGACGCCGACACCGGGGCCGACCACGGCAGCGGCGTCAGCGGAAATGCGGCACCAGGCCCGGAACTGACCGTGGTCTCGGTGACGCGCGGCCCCGTGGAGCTCCGGCTGGTCCGGGTGCGGGGAGCCGCGGCGGGCAGCACGGCGCGGCTGCGGATTGGCGGCTGGCCGGTCGACGACGTGAGTTCGCTGAGCAGCCGGGTGCGCGGCGTGCCGGGCTGGGGCTGCCCCCTCGATGAGGCGGGCACGGTGGTGCGCAACGAGCCGCACCCGCTGGGGCAGCGGTTCTCCGTCCCGTGGGTGGGCACCGCCGGCCCGGCGCTCGACGGCGACTATGCCGCCGTCGTCGGCCTCGGCGGTGACGGGACAACGGAGGCGCTGGACGGCGTCCGCTACGTGCCGGGCAGCGGAGGCGAAGACTCCGGCCGGTTCGACTTCGCCGGCGGTTTCTCGGTGGACGTTGCAGCCATCTGGCGCACAGCGGGCTGAGTTGGACCCCAGCAAGCGCGAACGGACACTTGACCCCCGGTAAATCCAGGGCTCAAGTGTCCGTTCGCGTGCAAGGGTGCGTGCAGCTACCGCGCGGGGGCTCAGCCGCCCGTCGGCAGCCCGTAGACGGAGACCTCCTGGAGGCCGCGCGCCCACGTTGCCCGCTGGTTGTGCACCACGTCCCAAACGTCAAAGACGTCCACCTTGACGTACCGGTAGGTGCCGGACAGGGCATGGCTCTTGAAGCCCACGAGGTTGTTCTGCCGGTTGTCCACCGCCTCGGTCCACGTCACGCCGTCGTTGCTGACCGAGACGGCGTAGCGGTGTGCGGCGTCGGAGCCGCCCACGGTCCGGGCCGAAATGTCGATCCGGTGCAGGTCATACGGCTGCTCAAGGTCAACGGTCCAGGAGAACGGCACCTTGTCGCTCTTGTAGTACTCGGAGACGCTGTCCCAGGGATCGAGGTCGTGCGAAACGCCGTCATTGGCCACGTCCGCGCCGTACCGCTGCGTGGCCGTCTGGACCTCCGACGTCACACCGCTGGAGGTCGCAGGTTTCCCCAGGGAGAGAAGCCGCGTGTTCGGGGCCTTGATCTTGCCGGCGCTGAGGTTGATGTCCAGTTCCGGCACGTAGGACAGGCTCATCTGGCCGTTAGTGATCGCCAGCGGAAGCCACACATAATTTGACTGCACCAGGGCCTGCGGATTCCAGCGGTCGCCAAGGTAGACGTACTGGTGCTTGCCGTTCTTCCCGATATCGAGGATCTGGGTCGGCTGGCTGTGGAAGGTGGTGTTGTCTCCCACCGGCTTCTGGTCCTCCCACTTACTGGGATCGGAGATGTCCGTGGTGCGCGTGTACATGGCCTGGTTCGGGTACCAGCCTGACTGCTTGGACGTGATCATGTACGTGTAGCCGCCCTCGCGGATCAGCGCAGGTGCCTCCCGGGACTGGCCCACGAACATCGGGTACTGCGTGGTGGGGATGACGTCGGTGTAGTCGGCGGTCAGCTGCCAGACGCGCAGGTAGATGTGGTCCTGGGCGGTGACGAGATAGGCCTTGCCGGTCACCGGATCCTGGTAGAGCGTGTAGTCGCGGGACCCGAAGCCCATGTTTTCGCCCGTCAGGAGCGGGTCGGGGTCCTTGCCGTCCTGCGTGTAGTGGATGGTGGTGCCGCTGCTGGTCGCGTACAGCCGGACCTGGCTGATGGGGTCAGGGTAGCTGCCGCCCGGAACGGAGATCACCGGCGGATAAACCGGAACCTCCTCGCCCGCCGCGGCAAGGCGGTAGCCGGCCGTGGTCACGGGACTCTTCTCGGCGCCGCGCACTGCGATGGCCTTCACAGTCTTGGCCTTGTCCAGGCGGATGGGCGTGCCCGGGGTGTAGGCGGCCGAAGCTGCCGGGTCCGGTTCGGTGCCGTCCGTGGTGTAGTAGACGGTGGCGTCCGGTGCGGGCGGGGTGATGAAGGCGTTGTCCTCGCCGTTGGGATTAACGACGACGGCGCCCCCTCCGGTGGGCTGGGCGGGCCCGATGACGGGGGCCTTTAGTTCCGCCGCGCGGCTGGCCCCGATGTTGTATTCGGCAGTTGCCACCGGCGACTGCTGCTCCGTGGGGTAACCGTCCTTCATGACCACCGAGATTGCCTTCAGGGTGGTGTCGAAGCTGACCTCGGACAGGTTCTTCACCGCCGCTCCGGAGGCCACTGTGGCCGGGTAGTCGGCTTTGGCGGGTGTGCCGTTGGGCTGCGTTTCGCCGACCACGGCGCCGACGCCGTCGGCATTTCCCGCTCCCGGGCGGAAGTGGCCCTTTGCGGTAACCGTGTACGGTCCCTCGATCTTGTCCGCGGTGGCGACGACCACTTCCGACGCCGCATAGCCGTCGAACATCTCGTAGTGGCCCCAGAGCACGAACTTCTTTGTGGCCTCGTTGTACAGCAGCTTGGGCCGCTCCACCTTGCAGTGTGCCAGCACCTTGTTTCCATTGGTGTCCAGCGTCTCCGGGCTCAGGGCCGCGCCCACGTACTCCCAGTTTTCCAGGTCCGTGGACTTGTACATGTTGACGCCTTTGAAGGTGGCCCGGTTATGGGACTTGTCCTCCCCAACCCAGTAATAGACGCCCCCATGCTTGAGCGTGAATCCGCCGTGGGCATCGATGGGGTTGCCGTCGGCATCCAGGTACGGCTGCCCGTTCGGGATGGCTGAGTACATGTTCTTTTCCTGCGCCGTTGCCGGGGCGGCAGCCGCTGTGGCGCTGGCCGGCACGGTGCCGGTTGCGGCCGCTCCGGCCAGGAACGCTGCGGCGGTGGCGAGGCAGACCGCCCGCCCGATGGTCCTGCGTCTTTGCATGGTTCTCCTTTGATCGACCTGTGCTGGGGCTCAGGCCAGATTCTTAGGAAACGTCCGGCACGGCAACAAAATGGGCGTGCTTGGTCGGGCTTGATCAGGGTCGAACGCGCTGCGGAGGTGGTTGAGCGTGTCGAAACCCGGCGCGAACTGGCAGCTAATGCCCTCAAAACGGGGATTTGCGGGCGTTAGCTGCCAATTCGCGCTGCGGAGCGGGGCTTAAGTGCTCGTTCGCGCTGAGTGGGGTGCTTCGCCTAGGCCGTTGCCTGGTCTTCGTCGGGGTCAGCTTCCGCGTTGAGGCCAGCCTGGAGAGTGTGGTCGATCTGCGCGGCGTCGATGAGCTGCGTCATGGCCACGTGGATGTCCTCCGCCTGGGCGCGGGTGAGGCCGAGCTTGGCCAGCATGGTGCCGGGCACACCCAGCGCCTTATCGCGGAGAGCGGTTCCCTCGGGGGTCAGGCCCACGGCAAGGGAACGTTCATCCCCGGGGACGCGGCGGCGGGTGACGTAGCCGCAGGCCTCGAGACGCTTGAGCAGCGGTGAAAGTGTGGCCGGGACCAGGAGGAGGGCGTCGCTGATCTCCTTGACGGAACGCGGGCTCTTTTCCCACAGTGCCAGCATGACCAGGTACTGCGGATGGGTCAGGTTGAGCTCCTGCAGCACG
This sequence comes from Arthrobacter sp. NPDC056691, assembly GCF_042791415.1. Classification (NCBI taxonomy): domain Bacteria; kingdom Bacillati; phylum Actinomycetota; class Actinomycetes; order Micrococcales; family Micrococcaceae; genus Arthrobacter; species Arthrobacter sp. NPDC056691. The sequence continues at coordinate 101,724 of NZ_JBHTXX010000012.1, read as the reverse complement.
GGCCGGTAGGCGCTGATGACGGTGCGCGAAGCGACAGCCAGAGCGAAGCAGAGCTGCCGCTCGAGCAGGAGGTCTTCGTCGCTCCCAGAAGGGGAAGTCATGAAGCCATGATATCGAAGTGGCAAATCCGCTTACGGAAACATGGCGAGGAACAGGAACGCGGCGAACAGCACCAGGTGGATGGCCCCCTGCAGTCGGGTGGCGCGGCCTGGCACAACGGTGAGTGTTCCCACGATGACGGTCAGCAGGAACAGGACTATTTGCGTGCCGCCGAGCCCGAGCGTCAGAGGTCCCTGCAGCCAGATGCTGGCCACGGCGATGGCGGGAATCGTCAGGCCGATGCTGGCAATCGCCGAACCGTAGGCCAGGTTGAGGCTGATCTGGATTCTGTTCCGGGAGGCGGCCCGGGTGGCGGCGAGTCCCTCCGGCAGCAGCACCAGGAGCGCGATGACAACACCCACGAAGGACTCCGGGATCCCGGCCCGAGTGACGCCCGCTTCGATGACCGGGGATACGGTTTTGGCCAGTCCGACGACGGCGACCAGCGCCGCGCACAGCAGCGCGAGGCTTGTGTAGGTGGCCCGGTTGGTGGGGGTGGGGCCATGCCCGTCGTCCTCGCCGTCGTCGGGGGACACGACAGGAAGGAAAAAGTGGCGGTGGCGAACGGTCTGGGTCAGCACAAACACGCCGTAAAGGGCAAGCGACGCCACGGCCGCGAAGCCCAGTTGCAGGGGCGAAAACTCAGGTCCCGGCCGCGATGACGTGAAGGTCGGCAGGACCAGCGTCAGGGTAGCCAGTGTGGTGACCACTGCCAGGGCGGCGCCGGCTCCCTCCGGGTTGAACCGCGGAATGCCATACCTGCGGGCGCCAACGAGCAGGGCAATTCCCACGATGCCGTTGGCTGTGATCATGACGGCGGCGAAGACGGTGTCCCGGGCCAGTGAATGGCTTCCCTCGCCGCCGGAGGCGAGCAGCGTGACGATGAGAGCGACTTCAATGATGGTCACGGCGACAGCCAGCACAAGCGATCCGAAGGGTTCACCGACGCGGTGCGCCACCACCTCGGCGTGATGCACGGCCGCCAGGACCGCACCTACCAGGACCACCGCGATGACGGTGGCCAGCACCGGGCCGGGGGAAATTCCCCAGGTCACGGCCAGCACAATCAGGCCGACGACGGGAACGACGGCGGTCCAGGACGATCGGAGCCGGGCCAGCACAGCGCTATCTTCTCAGTGCTGGCCCTTCAGAGCTAGCCCTCTGGTACTAGCCTTCACACTCCGAGCAGTACTTCTTTCCGTCCTTTTCCCGCGCGAGCTGGCTGCGGTGGTGGACCAGGAAGCAGGACATACAGGTGAACTCGTCTTCCTGCACCGGAACAACCTGGATCAGCAACTCTTCGTGCGACAGGTCTGCGCCGGGAAGGTCGATGCCTTCGGCGGTGTCGGCTTCTTCCACGTCAAGCAGGGCAGTCTGGGATCCGCCCTGCCGGGACTGGATGGCCTCCAGGGATTCGTTGGCCGGCTGGTCCTCTTGGGCCACGCGAGGGGCGTCGTAGTCAGTTGCCATGGTTATTTCTCCTTCGGCTGTGCGCCGGACGGCGCACATTTCGCAGGACTCAACGAGTGGGCGCCGCCAGGTATTCCCGGTAACCGGGGACGGGTTAAGGTCCCCAAAGTTTAGAGGATGATTTCGCGGGTCACGCCGAATGGAACCTTGTCAGATAGCGTGGCGGTGTAGCTCCCTGGCCTGTTGCGGGTGACCATGATCCCGTGTGTTCCGGTGAGAATGGCCGCCTCCTGAAGGCACCTGACGGCGGCATCGAGCCGCTCGTCAAGGACCTTGCGGTCGTGTACCTGGATATCGATCGTTTGGGTGGTGCTGGGCATGGGTGTCCTTTAGGCTGTTGAAAGTTTTGAGCTGTGCAGAGTTTTGGCCGCTCGCGAATCGGCGGTAGGGCACTCCGGGCTGTCTGTGTATGCGGCGACTGCCGGATGCCAATATGTGCGGCCTGTAGGCCGCTGGTGCACCGCCCCCACGGGCTCTGATGTAAGCCTGTCCACGCGTACGGTTCGCGTGCATCATGTCGGTGCTCTGCGAAAAATTAGACCGTGCACCCAAAACTTTTGTCAAGAGACTCGGCAGCGGCCCGGGCGCGCTGATGGATCCCATTCGGGTTAGGCTGTTCCGTGCTTCGTCTGAAACGCCTTGCGGTTCTCAGCCTTTTCGCGTTCTGCGCCATCACTGCGTGCGCCTTCTGGCTCCTCGGCGCGACCAGTGCGGGCGTTCCCGGGGCGGGGATGCGTGCTGCCCAGCCGGCGCCGCCGCAGGCAGCAGGCAAATTCGTGCCGCTGGCAGGCGGCAGCGCGCATGCCGTGAACATCACCAAGACTGTCGATATGGGCTGGCTGGCCCGGACCGCCGCGCAATCGGGAATTCCTGCGCGGGCCCTTCGGGCGTACGTTGCCGCGGCCGGTATGGCGAATATCGCGGCGCCGGCGTGCAGAATCGGCTGGAACACGGTGGCCGCCGTCGGGTTTGTTGAATCCGCGCACGGCGCCCTCGGCGGCGGCCGCCTCACGGCCTCAGGTGAGGTGAGCGGGCCGATCGTCGGCCCCGGCCTCAACGGAAACGGCTTTGCCGCGATTGCCGACACCGACGGCGGCGCGCTCGATGGCGACCCGCTCTGGGACCGCGCCGTCGGTCCCATGCAGTTCATTCCCTCCACATGGAAGCTGGCGGGACAGGACGCCAACGGGGACGGCGTGGCTGATCCGCACAACATCGATGACGCTGCCCTCAGCGCGGCCGGCTACCTGTGCGCCGGCGGGCGGGACCTCACCACGGCCCAGGGGTGGAGCGACGCCATCTGGTCCTACAACCAGTCCGAGGCTTACCTCGGCCAAGTGGGCGGGAAGGCTGTTGAATACGCGGAGCAGGCCGGGCCTATTAAGTAGGCCCGGCCTGCCGCCGCAAATCGTGTTCAGTTCAGACGCGGTGCGGGGATCCCAGCTCCACAGGCTCCTCATCCATCAGATAGGCCGATTCGGAGTGCGCCGCGATGTCGATGCCACGGAGTTCGGCGGCCTCGTCGATGCGGAGACCGACCGTGATGTTGAGGACCTTGGCGATGACCCAGGTGACGGCAAAGGAATAGGCGAGAGTGGCCGCGGTTGCCACCGTCTGGATGCCCAGCAGGTCAAACCCTCCGCCGTAGAAGAGTCCGTTGACCTTGTTCGGTGCGGCGTCCGTGGCGAACAGCCCGATCAGCAGCGTTCCGATGATGCCGCCGATGAGGTGCACGCCGACGACATCGAGTGAGTCGTCGAAGCCGAGACGGAACTTCAGCTCAATGGCCAGGGAGCAGACTGCCCCGGCGATCCCTCCGATGGCCAGTGCGCCGAGGGGGCTCACCGCGCCGCACGCGGGGGTGATGGCCACCAGGGCCGAAATCAGCCCGGAAGCGGCGCCCATGCTGCTGGCGCTGCCGAGCCGGATTCGTTCCACGAGGGCCCAGGCGAGCAGGCCGGCAGCGCCGGCCACGGCGGTGTTCAGGAAGACCACCGACGCCGAGTGTCCGGCCGTGAGGGCGGAACCGGCGTTGAAGCCGAACCAGCCGGCCCAGAGCAGTCCTGCTCCGACCAGTACCAGCGGGCGGCTGTGCGGCTTGACGTGCTCGCTCTTGGGCCAGCCGGCGCTGCGTCCCAGGACCAGGGCGAGGGCGAGGGCTGCGATTCCGGCGTTCATGTGCACGGCTGTTCCGCCGGCGAAGTCGACTGCCTTGAGGTTGTTGACGATCCAGCCGCCGATCACGGAACCGTCCGCCGAGCTGAAGGCGAAGACCCAGTGGGCCACCGGAAAGTAGACCAGTGTTGCCCACAGGGCGGCGAAGGTCATCCAGGCGCCGAACTTCATCCGCCCGGCAGCGGCTCCGGCGATGATGGCAGTGGTGATCCCGGCGAAGAACAGCTGGAAGGCGGCGAACAGGGCCGGTGGTATGGCGGCGCCGGGGTCCTCGGCCAGCAGCTGGCCCATGCCGAAGTACTCCGTGGCGTCGCCGATGAGGCCGGCTCCGCCGAGGGAATTGCCGAAGACCATCGAGTAGCCGAACACCGCCCAGAGGACAGCGACGACGCTGACGCCGCCGAAGCACATCATCATCATGTTCAGGATCCGGCGGGAACCCACCATGCCCCCGTAGAACAGGGCAAGTGCGGGGATCATCATGCACACCAGGGCACTCGCGGCGAGAATCCAGGCAACATCTCCAGAATTCATGGGACTCCAATCAGGGAGGGAACGGGGAGGAGTGACGTGAAACCATGATTCACCGCAGTGAACCTTTCCGGGTTTCGGCCCGGTTAACTTCCCGTTGCGATCAGCGCCTCCTGCGGTGCCTCAGATTTAACAAACGGTGCGCACTTTTGTAACATCGGTTTGGCTACTGTGGTTCAACAACGTTTCACCGCAGGTAACACCGAACCGAACAGGACAGTTCCGATGACAAGCCTCGCAACACCTGAAGTAGCAACGGAGCCCGTCGTTTCGCTGGAAGCCGACCGGGTCTCCCTGGCCGATATTGCCAACGCCCACGATGTCCGCTTTCTGCTGGCCACCTTCGTGGACATGACTGGCAAACCCTGCGCCAAGCTGGTGCCGGTTGAGGCCGCCGATGAGCTCGAGGCAGGAGCCATGGGATTCGCCGGCTACGCGGCAGGCCTCATCGGCCAGAAGCCGCAGGACTCCGACCTCATTGCCGTTCCCGACCTCGCGTCCTTCACTCCGGTGCCGTTCATCAAAGAGGGCCTGGCGCTGATCCATTGCGATCCCTATGTCGACGGCAAGCCCTGGCCCTACGCCCCGCGCGTCATCCTCAAGAACACTCTCGCCCGACTGGCCGGGAAGGGGATGCAGGCAAAGATCGGCGCCGAGGTGGAATACTTCCTGGTCAACAAGAACGCCGACGGCACCCTCAGCACGGCCGACACCCGCGACGACTCACCCCGTCCCTGCTACGACGCACGCGGCGTCACCCGCATGTACGAGCACCTCACCTCGATCTCCACGGCCATGAACAGCCTGGGCTGGGGCAACTACGCCAGCGACCACGAGGACGCCGCCGGACAGTTCGAGCAGAACTTCAATTACGCCGACGCCCTGACCACGGCCGACCGCGTGGTCTCCCTGCGCTACATCCTCAACATCCTGGCCGAACAGCGAGGCATGACGGCAACCTTCATGCCCAAACCCTTCACCGACCGCACCGGCACGGGCCTCCACTTCCACTTGTCCCTGTGGTCCGGGACGAATCCCCTCTTCCCCGGGGACGACGGCGACCGCGGCCTTGGACTGTCAGAGCTCGCCTATTCGTTCATCGGCGGCCTCCTCGAGCATGCCCCGGCCCTCCAGGCCTTCCTGGCGCCGACAGTTAACTCCTACAAGCGCACCGGCGCCACCACCAGCTCCTCCGGGGCAACCTGGTCACCGCGGAAGGCCTCCTTCGGCGGCAACGACCGAACACACATGGTCCGCGTTCCGGACGAAAAGCGGATCGAGCTGCGCTCCGGGGATGGCTCGGCCAATCCCTACCTCGCCATCGCCACCGCCATCGAGGCAGGGCTGGACGGCATCGCCAGGGAAACGGACCCGGGTGCCCCCTCCGGTCCGGGCGAAGCGCGGCCCGATGCCCACCTGCTGCCGGCAACGCTGCTCCACGCCGTCGAGGCGCTGCGCCGGGACCCGGTCATCCTCTCCAGCCTCAGCGGGAACGAGGCGATCGGCCAGTACTACGCCGATGCCAAGGAAGAGGAGTTCCTGACCTGGCACAACCAGGTGAGCGACTGGGAAATCCGGACCTACCTGACCTCGATCTGAACGGCCCCCGCAAACAACCAAGAAACCAGCCCAACCAAGAGCCACCCCTAGCAAAGGACCCCCGAATGTGCGGAATCGCCGCGCTGCAGCTGCGCAACCCCCTGCTGCACTCCCAAATGGGCAGCCTGCTGTCCTCGATGCTGTGCCAGATCGTGGACCGCGGCCCTGACTCTGCCGGCCTCGCCGTGTACGACACCCCGGGCCTCGTTTCCGGCAACACCTCCACGCTGAGCCTGCTGGGCAAGGAACAGGGCCTGCCGCCTGCCGGAATCACCGCCGCGCTGGAGAGCCTGCTGCCCGCCTCCGCCGGAACGGCGGTGAAGGTCGTGGGTGACACCACCTTCGTCAGTTCCGCCGTCGACACCGAACTGCTCGCCAAGGCAGTGCGCGAAACCCTCCCTGACTCCACTATCATCGGCCGCGGCGAACGCGTGGCCGTCATGAAGAGCGTGGGCCATCCGATGGAAATCGCCGCCGAACACGGGCTGGAGGCCATGTCCGGCAGCCAGGGACTCTCCCACACCCGGATGGCCACAGAGTCGGCCGTGACCGCCGGCGGTTCCCACCCGTTCTCCGTGGCCGACGACCTGTGCCTCGTCCACAACGGCTCCTTCTCCAACCACGCCACCATCCGGCGGGACCTGCTGCGCGAAGGCGTGGTGTTCGACTCCGACAACGACACCGAAGTGGGCGCCCGCTACATCGCCTCCCGCCTGAAACAGGGCGACACCCTGGAGGAGGCCCTGACCAATCTCGGCGAGGTCTTCGACGGCTTCTACACTCTCGTCGTCACCACCGCCGACAGCATGGCCGTGGTCCGCGACCCCATCGCCTGCAAGCCGGCCATCATCGCCGAAACCGACGACTACGTGGCCATGGCCTCGGAGTACCGCGCCCTGGCATCCCTGCCCGGCATCGAAACCGCCCGCATCTTTGAACCGGAACCCGGAAAGGTCTACACATGGTCACTCTGACAGCACCCGAGACAACAGCAACCACAACCACAACTGACCTCGCCGGCAGCCCGGTCCGCGACCTCAACCAGGCCCTGCACGATGCAGTTGACGGGCAGTCCTGGACCGTCGAAAACCCCGGCGGAAAGCACAGCCTCGCCGTCGGAATCGACGCGGACATCGAGGTCACCATCAACGGCCACGCCGGTTATTACGCTGCCGGGATGCACCAAAAAGGCGACGTGACCGTCAACGGCAATGCCGGCGTCGGGCTCGCCGAGAACATCATGTCCGGCAAGGTCCACGTGAAGGGTGACGCCTCGCAGTCGGCCGCGGCAACCGGCCACGGCGGCCTCGTGGTGATCGACGGCAACGCCGGAGCCCGCTGCGGGATCTCCATGAAGGGCGTGGACATCGTGGTGGGCGGCAACATCGGCCACATGTCCGCCTTCATGGCCCAGGCCGGCCGGCTGGTGGTCTGCGGTGACGCCGGTGACGCCCTCGGCGACTCCATCTACGAGGCCCGCATCTACGTGAAGGGCTCCGTTGCATCCCTGGGCGCGGACTGCATTGAGAAGCCGATGAAGGCCGAGCACCTGGTGGAGCTGGAAGGCCTGCTCGCCGCCGCCGGGCGCGCCGAAAACCCCGCGGACTTCAAGCGCTACGGCTCGGCCCGGAACCTCTACCACTTCAGCGTCCACAACTCGACGTCTTACTAAAAGGACAACGCCATGACCATCACCTCCCTGGGCGCCCCGGCCCTCCCCGTACGGCAGGTCGAAGAACTGGGCCTGCGCGAATCAGCCACGTTCGACCGCGCCACCATCGCCGACATCCAGCGGGCCGCCGCCACCGGCGTCTACGACATCCGCGGCTGGGGAGCCAAGCGCAAGGTCCCGCACTTCGATGACCTGCTCTTCCTCGGCGCTTCCATGTCCCGCTACCCGCTGGAGGGCTACCGCGAAAAGTGCGATACCGACGTCGTCCTCGGCGACCGTCACGCGAGCAAGCCGCTGCACCTGCAGACCCCGGTGACCATCGCCGGGATGAGCTTCGGCGCACTGTCCGCCAACGCCAAGGAGGCGCTGGGGCGCGGCGCCAGTGAGGTGGGCACCTCCACCACAACGGGCGACGGCGGCATGACCCCCGAAGAGCGCGGGCAGTCCAAGCACCTCGTGTACCAGTACCTGCCATCGCGCTACGGCATGAACCCGGACGACCTCCGGAAGGCCGATGCGATCGAGGTGGTCCTCGGCCAGGGCGCCAAGCCCGGCGGCGGCGGCATGCTGCTCGGCCAGAAAATCACCGAGCGTGTGGCCGGGATGCGCACCCTGCCGGTCGGCATCGACCAGCGCTCCGCCAGCCGCCACCCGGACTGGACCGGGCCTGACGACCTCGAAATCAAGATCGGCGAACTCCGCGAGATCACCGACTGGAAGACGCCGATCTATGTCAAGATCGGCGCGTCCCGGCCCTACTACGACACCGCCCTGGCCGTGAAAGCCGGAGCCGACGTCGTCGTCGTCGATGGCATGCAGGGCGGCACCGCCGCGACGCAGCAGGTCTTCATCGAAAACGTCGGCATCCCCACGCTGGCTGCCATTCCGCAGGCGGTGCAGGCACTGCAAGAGCTCGGCCTGCACCGCAAGGTCCAGCTCATCGTCTCCGGCGGTATCCGCACCGGAGCCGACGTGGCCAAGGCCATGGCCCTCGGCGCCGACGCGGTGGCCATCGGCACGGCAGCCCTGATTGCGCTGGGCGACAACGATCCCCGGTACGCCGCCGAATACGCCGCCATGGGATCGGCGGCAGGCTTCTACGACGACTTCCAGGACGGCAGGGATCCCGCCGGAATCACCACCCAGGACCCGGAACTCTCGTCCAGGCTGGACCCCATCGCGGGCGGACGGCGCCTGGCCAACTACCTCCGCGTCCTGACCATGGAAGCCCAGACCATCGCCCGGGCGTGCGGAAAGTCGCACCTGCGCAACCTCGAACCGGAGGACCTGGTGGCCCTCACCATCGAGGCGTCGGCCATGGCACGCGTTCCGCTGGCCGGCACCAGCTGGATCCCCGGAGCCGGCTGATGGCAGAGACGTCAGAGTATGTGCCGGCGGGCGCCGGCCGGGCCGGCACCGTCACGGCATCCGTAGCCGCTCTTCTGCGGGACATTTCCGACGTCGGTGCTGACGCCCGCCGCGGCGGCTACTCCCGGCCGGTCTTCTCCTCCGCAGAAACCGAGCTCCGGAGCTGGTTCGCGGAGCAGGCCGAACGGCGCGGGCTGGATGTCCATACTGACGGGAACGGCGTCATCTGGGCCTGGTGGGACACGGCAACAGGCACCCGCCGGGACGCCGTCGTTACCGGCAGCCACCTGGACTCGGTGCCCGGCGGCGGCGAGTACGACGGGCCGCTGGGCGTTGCGTCCGCGCTCGTCGCCGTCGACCTCCTGAAGAGCCGCGGGTTCCGTCCCCGGCGGCCGCTGGCCATTGCCGTCTTCCCGGAGGAAGAGGGCTCCCGGTTCGGCGTCGCCTGCCTGGGGTCACGGCTGCTCACCGGCGCGCTGGATCCGAACAAGGCCCGCAACCTGAAGGACGCGGACGGCAACACGTACGCCGACGTCGCCGCTGCGAACGGCCAGGACCCCCGGTTCATCGGCGCCGACCACAGGGCCCTCAGCCAGCTGGGCATGTTTGTGGAGCTGCACGTCGAGCAGGGGAGGGGGCTTGCCGACCTCGGCCGGCCGGTGGCCATCGGTTCCTCGATCCTGGGCCACGGCCGGTGGAAGCTGTCAGTGCACGGCCAGGGAAACCACGCCGGAACCACCCTCATGAAGGACCGCAGGGACCCCATGATTGCCGCGGCCAGGATCATGATCGGCATTCGGGACACCGCCGCGAAGTACCGGGATGCGCGGGCGACCGTGGGCCGGCTCCAGCCCGTTCCCGGCGGCACCAACGTCATCGCCTCCCGGGTGGACCTGTGGATCGACGTCCGGCATCCGCGTGACGGGGTCACCGCTGCCTTGGTGGAATCCATCCACCTCAACGCCCAGGTGATGGCGGCGGAGGAAAACTGCACGGTGACGTTCGGCGTCGAATCCCTGAGTCCAACGGTGCACTTCGACGCCGGCCTGCGGGACCAGCTTCAGGTGATACTTCCGGAGGCGCCGGTCCTGGACACCGGGGCCGGCCACGACGCCGGTGTGCTGGCCGGGCACATTCCCACGGCCATGCTGTTCGTACGGAATCCGACCGGGATCTCGCACTCGCCCGAGGAACTGGTGGAGGATGCCGACGCCGAGGCGGGTGCGGAGGCGCTGGCGGATGCCCTTGCGGGGCTGCTGGGAACTGCCAGGGTGCTCGGATCCGGTCTGCAGGCTCCGCCTATGATGGCTTGATGACGGATCAGGCTGGCGAAGCGAGGGACATGGCCGCGGAGAATACCCACGACGGCGTGGCCGGCAAGCTGGAACGGATCATTGCCGGCCAGGTCCGCCATTACCGGACGGCGAACGGGCTTTCCGCGTCGGAGCTGGCCTCACGGACCGGCATGTCCAAGGCGATGATCTCCAAGATTGAAACCGCCAGCACGTCCTGTTCCCTCACCACGCTCCAGCGGCTGGCGGACGGGCTGAAAATTCCGGTGACCGCGCTTTTCCGCGGCGCGGACACGGACCGGGACGCAACCTTCACCAGGAACGGCCAGGGCAGCCTGACGGTGCGCAGCGGAACCCAGCACGGGCACGAATACCGGGTGCTGGGGACCCTGAAGGGGCGCACCGACGCCATTGAGCCAACGCTGGTGACACTGACCGACGCGTCCGACGTTTTCCCGCTGTTCCAGCATCCCGGCACCGAGTTCATCTACATGCTGGCCGGGAAGATGGTCTATGGCCACGGCGCCTACGAATACACGATGGAACCCGGAGATTCCCTGCTCCTGGACGGCGAAGGCCCGCATGGCCCGCTGGAGCTGCTGGACCTGCCCATCCGGTTCCTGGCCATCGCGGCGAAATAGCCTTAGTCCGCGAGGATCTGGTAGAGGGCCCGGCGGGTTTCGTCGATCTTTTCCATCGCGGCCGCACGCTGTTCGTCGGTGGCGGCGAACCGGAACTGGTGGATGACGCCCATGAGCTTTTCCACGCTCTGGTGGAACGCGGGTCCGGATTCCTCGGCACTGGTGTTCCAGGCGCGGTCCAGTTCCTCGGCGTGGTCAGCCACATATTCCCGTCCCAGGTCGGTGAGCGCGAATTCGGTGCGGCGGCCGTCCCCCACGGGTGCAATGAGCTCCTCATCGACGAGCTGCTGGAGCGTCGGGTAGACGGATCCCGGGCTGGGCCGCCAGGCGCCGGACGACTTCTCGGCGATGGTCTTGATGATTCCGTAGCCGTTGGACGGGGCTTCCGCGAGGAGGGACAGGATCGCGGAGCGGACATCGCCCCTGTTGGCCCGGCGTGAACCGCCGGGGCCGAAGCCCGGGCCAAATCCGCGGCCGGGGCCAAACCTGCCGTGTCCGTGCGGTCCGCGCCGGCTCCTGCCCCGCTCGAAGCGTCCCGCCTCGGGCCCGGCATCCGTAAATCTGCTGTGGTCGTGAATGCCTTTCATGATGGCATCATCCTTCCGTTGAGTGTGCTCGCTTCAACCTGAAACGATACTCAACGATATATCGGTACATATCGGCCGTCAAGGGTTTTTGGCGCGCCTGCATGCCCGGAAACGGGAGTTTTTGTCCATTTGTCGCGGGTTGCGGGGGTGTTTGAGGCGATTATCTGGACAAAAACTCCGGGGAGGAGGCAGGATTCTCCGGCAAGTACGACGGCGTCTTCCGGGGCAGGCGAATGCCGCGCCTTAAGCTCCGCTCCGGCGGCTCACCATCTCGTTGATCCAGATTGGCGCGAAGGGCGAGGTGCAGTTCGGCGGGGTCGGGTAGTCCTTGAGCACTTCCAGCCGTTCGCCGATATCGATGGCCCGGGCGCGGTGGCCTGGATGCTCGATGCCGATCTGGGCCAGGGTGTGGTTCATCGCCCACTGCAGGCGGTCCGGTGCGTCCTTCATGTCCGCCTCGATCGTGTCCAGGAGCCCGGACAGGTCGAGCCCCTCGGGCTTCTTCGCCACCCGCTCCGTGGTCAGGGCCCAGCCGGCACTCGCGACCACCTGGTCCGGATCGCCGGTCCAGGTGATGCGCAGCTCCTCGGCGTGCGGGCTCTTCTTCACCACGTAGTTCACCAGCCAGTCATGCACCTTGGGTGCCCGGGCCTGGCGCAGCATGGTGTCCAGCTCCTGCAGCCCGAAGGCCTTTGGTCGGCAGATCAGCAGTGACAGCAGGCGCGCTGCTGTGTCATCCGTGGCCCACAATTCACGGGCCAGCTGGTGCTGGGTCTTGAGCCGCTTCGCGACCGCGCGCAACGCGGACAGGTTCACGCCGTGGTCGTCGCCGCGCTTCCGGTTCGCCTCGCGCATCTTCGGATCCTCCAGCGCAGCCAGCTCGGCCGTCACCGACTCAATTGCTGTCTCCGCCATCACCGCTCCTGCTCGCCGGCTGCCCTCGGTCGTATTCTACGGTCGCCGGGTGAGCGGAGTGCGTGTTCACTTGCCGGACGGCTGCGGTTCGCTTCCGGCACTTAGCCTGTCCCGGGAAAACCAATGGACAGACTCAAGGAGAAGCCATGCGATCAATCAAACGCCGTGCCCTGGCCGGTGCAGGCGCGGCCCTGGTGGCGGGGTCACTGCTGGCTCAGCCGGCACTCGCCGCAAACGACAACGCCGCCACGAAGGGTACCTTCAGCTTTGCCGTCATCGGCGACGTACCCTACGGCGACGCCGAGTTCCAGGCGTTCCCCTCCTACATCCAGGACATCAACGCCCACAGGGAACTCTCCTTTGCGGCGCACCTCGGAGACATCAAGAGCGGCTCCACCCAGTGCACCGACGAGTACTTCGCCGCGATCCGGAAGAACTTCGACACGTTCACCCTCCCCCTGGTCTACACGCCCGGGGACAACGAATGGACCGACTGCCACCGGACGAACAACGGCGCCTACAACCCGCTCGAGCGGCTGGACCAGGTCCGCGAAACCTTCTTCCCTAAGCCGGGCACCACGCTGGGAACCCCGATGAAGGTCAGCTCCCAGGACCGGCTGGGCTTCCCCGAGAACGTGAACTTCAGCAGGCGCGACATCGCCATTACCGCCGTGAACATCACCGGCAGCAACAACGGCCTGCTACCCTGGTCGGGGCTCGGCAATGCCGCACCCACCCCCGAGCAGGCGGAGGAGGTCCGGGACCGGACGGCCGCGGGCATCAGGGAACTCAGCCAGACGTTCCGGAAGGCCCGCGAGAACGACGACCGGGCCGTCGTCGTCATGACCCAGGCGGACATGTTCGACCCGACCGTCACCGCCCCCACCCAGGCGAACTACAGCGCGTTCACGCCGCTGGTCCAGACGCTGATCCGGGAATCGAATGCCTTCGGCGGCCCGGTGTACCTGATCAACGGAGACAGCCACGTGTACAACCAGGACCACCCGCTGGAAGCGGGCTCCCCCTGGCTGGACTTCTATGGGCAGGACGCGGCCGCAAAGAACCTGACCAGGGTCACGGTTGACGGATCGGACAATGCCAAGGACTGGCTCAAGGTCACCACAACCAAGCCAGGCGCACCCGGCGTCCTGTCCTTCGAGCGGATCCCCTTCACCAGCACCGCACCGTAAGCCGGAAAAGCACCAGGGGTCTACGCGGAAGCGTGGCTGGCCGACACTGTTGGTGCGGGTGCCAGCAGCATGGTGGCGGTGTCGATGCGTTCGTCGGTGTCCTGGCCGTCGACGAGCGCGGCTGCTTCCTCGTGGCTGGCCACAACCGGCACGGACCCGAGGAGGGGGCGTGCGGCTGATTCGCGCATCTTCAGCAATGCCAGGAGGGCGACGGCGGAGAAGAACATCACGTAGAAGGCCGGTGCGTAGGAGTTGCCGGTGACCTCGACGAGGATCTGGCTCACCAGTGGTGTGGTGCCGCCGAACAGCGAGATGGCCAGGTTGTGCGTCAGGCCCACACCGCCATAGCGGGAAGCCGTGGGGAACAGCTCGGACATCGCGGCACCGGTGAGGGCCAGGAAGAACGCGCTGGGCAGCGAGACCATGAACAGGGCCAGGTACAGCGACCAGACTTCGCCCACGTGCATCAGCGCAAACGCCGGCAGGAGCAGGACGAGGTTGCCGACGGCGGCGACGGCGTAGACGGGGCGGCGCCCGATCCGGTCGGACCACCGCGCCACCACCGGCACGATCAGCGCCTGGAGGAGAAGGATCACCACTGTGGCCACCGCCGTGTACACGGTGGCCATGCCCACCTGGGTCTCCAGATAGGTCGGCATGTAGCTCGTGACCATGTAGGACGAAGTCCCGTCGGCCGCGATCAGGGCAATGCCGACAAGGATCTGCGGCCAGTACAGCCTGACGATGTTCGCCAGGTTCTGCCGGACAAAGATCGGGTTGGTGTTTTCCACGTCCGCTTTCTCCTGCGCCGCCTCGAAGCTCGGGGACTCGGGGATGCGCTTGCGCAGGGAGATGGCGAGCAGACCCAGCGGAAGGGCCAGCAGGAACGGGATCCGCCAGCCGCCGTCGAGCATTGCCGTCTCGCCCCACACGGAGGTGGTGATTATGGTGGTGACCGCGACGACGGCAGCGCCGGCCGCGAAGCCCAGCTGCGAGCCCGTGTTCAGCAGCGCCGTCCAGAAGCCCCGGTGCCGGTCAGGCGAGAACTCCGCGACATAGGTCGCGGCGCCGGAGTACTCGCCGCCGGTGGAGAATCCCTGCAGCATCTTCAGCAGGTACATCGGAACGAGCACCCACAGGCCCACCTGCCCGGCGGTGGGCAGCATACCGATGATGGTGGTGGCCGAGGCCATCAGCGCCATCGTGAAGAAGAGGACCTTGCGGCGTCCGATCCTGTCCCCCAGGGGGCCCAGGACCATGCCGCCCAGCGGCCGCACGATGAACGAGACCGCGAAGCCCAGGAGCGTCACCAACAGGCCCGTCCGCTGGTCCATGCCCTCGGTGAAAACGCTGGTCATGGTGAGTGCCAGGTATCCGTAGATCCCGATGTCGTACCACTCGATGAAGTTGCCGACCCCGGCGCCGATCTGGGCCTTGCGAAGGTCACGCTTGTCGACGACGATGCAGTCTTCCGTCCGCAGCCGGCGGGAGGTCTTGGGTGCTGTTGGGAGTTGTGTACTCGGATAATCGGACATCTTTGTCTTTCTTGGTGGGGGATTCCCGGCAGGGTCAGCGCGCAGGTGACTGAAACGCTGGTGGGCCACTGGTCTAGTCAGCCCTAACCTGCAGCGGTGTAGTCAAAGCTGACCTCTCCCCACCCTTCGAAACGGCCGGTGATGCGGGTGCCGGGAACCATCCTGGCAGCGGCCAGGCAGCTGCCCGGCAGGATCAGCTGACCGGCCTTCAGGGTGATGCCGTACTCGGCGATCCGGTGGCATAGCCACACCAGGGCGGAAATCGGGCTGCCGTAGATCGCGGAGGTGTTTCCCTCGGCCACGACCTCCCCATCGAAGGTGATGAAACCTTGCGTGTCGGAGAGGTTCACTTCGTTGAGCGTCCGCGGCTGGCCGCCAAGGATAATGCCGGCACTGGAGCCGCTGTCAGCCAGCGTGTCGAAAATGCCGATGTTCCAGTCCCGGACCCGCGAGTCGATGATCTCCAGGGCAGGCACCACGAAGTCGGTGGCGGCAATGATGTCGGCAACGGTCACATTGGTGCCGCCCACGTCGCGCTTAAAGACGAAGGCCGGCTCAAGTTCGATATACGGCTCAATGAATTCGCCCTCTGAGCGGGGCAGGTTCTCCGGGTAGAACTGGCTGGCGAGCAGGTACCCGTAGTCGGGTTCATCGACGCCGAACTTTGCCTGCATGGCCTTGGCGATGTTTCCCAGCTTGAAGCCTGCGACGCTGTCGCCGGCGGCCACCTGGCGGCGGATCACTTCCTCCTGAACCCGGAAGGCGTCAGCGACGGTGGGCCCGTCTTCAGGGCGGATCAGGGTGTCGACGGGAGTCCGGTTCGCCTTGGCGTCAAGGATGCGGTCGGCGGTTTCGAGGATGTTAATGGGCATGGTTCTCTACCTTTCGGTGCGAGGTGCGCTGGTTACCGAGGTGCCAGATGTTCATGGAGGCCAGCTTGTTTGGCGTTCATTAGTTGAACGGCGTATTTATCTATTGAACACTAAGGTAAAGTGGTGCGAGACACATCGTCAAGCCCCTCCCGCTTCGAGAAAGGAAGCGAAGCATGAAGATTCCCGGTGAAACGAGCAGGCCGAGCCCTCTCAAGACACCCGAACTCAACCTCACGGACCACGGGCGCCGCGGGGTCTGGATCGACCTGCAGGACCCCGCCTCGATCGAGCTCATCTGTGCGGAGGGTCCCGACTGGATCGGGATCGACGGGCAGCACGGGCAGCCGGAGCTCCCGGACTTGCTCGGGCTCATTGACGCGGCCAACGTGTTCGGCGTCCCGGCCATCGTCCGGGTGCCGGGACACGACGTCGGCGGTGCCGGACGTGTGATCGACGCCGGTGCCCAGGGCATCATCTTTCCCACGGTCGAGGACGGCACAGCGGCATCCACGCTGGTCTCGGCATGCCGCTTTCCGCCGCGGGGCGGCCGCAGCTTCGGGCCGGTTCGGCGGTCCCCCCGGTATGCCAAGCCGACACCCGGTGTTCCGGCTGACGATCCGCTCGCCATCCTCATGGTGGAGACGCGGGCCGGCTATGAGAATCTCGACGCCATCCTGGCGGCCGGTCCCGACGGCATCTTTGTGGGACCCTACGATCTCTCGCTGAGCCTCGGCGTTGACTTCGACACCCTGATCTCCGCAGACCCGGACGGAATCCTGCGCGACATCGCCCAGCGGTGCGCGGACGCCGACGTTCCGGCAGGCATCTACTCGGGTTCGCCCGAGCTGTCCGCCGCACCGATCAGCTGGGGCTACAGCTTCATGCCCATCGCCTCGGACTACTCCCTGCTGTCCACCGCCACCCGCGGCGTCCTGGCTGATTACGCCGCGCGGTACCGGACCGTGAGCCGCTAGACCGGGCACGCACACGAGCCAAGACCTGGAGGAGTAAGCGTGGAGCTGGACGGCAAAGTCGCCTTGGTCACCGGTGGTGGCCAGGGCATCGGACGCGGCATCGTAGACCGGTACCTTGAAGAGGGGGCGCAGGTCGCCGTCGTTCAGCGCCGGGAACTGGGGGAGGGGTTGCTGGGCCACCAGGGCGTCCTCGGCATCCAGGCCGACCTTGGCGACCCCGCGGCTATCAAGGAGGCTGCCGACCGCACCGCAGGGCATTTTGGCGGCATCGACATCCTGGTCAACAATGCCGGCATCATGTTCGAGCGCAGCGTCGCTGACATCAGGCTGGACGAATGGGACCTGATGATGGCCGTCAACGTGCGTGCGCCGCTGTTTTTGGCCCAGGCCGCCCTGCCCCACATGCAGCGGCGGGGCGGCGGAAGCATCGTCAACCTGGGATCCATCGAAGGGCTTTCGGCGAATCCGCTCCACGCTGCGTACTGCGCGTCCAAAGCGGGCATCCACGGAATGACGCGCGCCATGGCAGTGGATCTGGGCAAGGACGGCATCCGCTGCAATGCCATTGCCCCCGGGTGGATCGACTCGGAGTTGAGCGCGACCTACCTTGAATCCCAGCCGGATGCAGCCAGTGCGCGTGCGGCGCTGGACCGCCTGCACCCCGTGGGCCGCGTGGGCCGCCCGGCCGACGTCGGGGATCTGGCCGTCTTCCTGGCCAGCGACCGGTCCAGCTTCCTGACCGGAGAAATCGTGGTGCTCGACGGCGGCAGGACGGCAAAGCTGCCGCTGCCCTTTTAGCGGGACTACTTTCTCTCAGACAAGCAGCCCGCCGGGATGGACTAAGGTCAAAGCAACACACCCCAGAAAGGCGGTCCCTGCCGGCCCATGAGTGCGCCCGGATACCTTGCGGCTTCGATACCCCCGAGAATGGCCATGGCCGGATCCGCCGTGGCGATCCCCATCCTGGCCGTGCAGCAATTGCACGATGTAGGGATCGGCGGTGCGCTGGTGGCCGTGTCCCTTGGCCCGAGCGTCCTCGCCGCACCGCTGGCGGGCGCCGCTCTCGACAGGGCCCGGCGCCCCGCTTTGCTGGTGGCCGCTTCCGGAGTGCTCACGGCCATGGCTTTCGCCGCAGCCGCGCTCCTCGGCCAGCTCCCGCTGCCGGTGGTGTTCGCCTGCCTGGCCGTGGCCGGGGCGGCCTCGCCCTTCTATATGGGCGGGCTTTCCAGCTACGTCGCCGATGTGATCCCCGGCGGGCGCCGGGCGTTTGCCTTCGATGCCCTTTCCTACAATGTCTCAGCCGTCGCGGGACCCGCCTTCGTGGCTGTCATGGCCGTGTTCCTTCCAGCCCCAGCCGCGCTCGCGGTGCTGTCCGCAACCGCCGCGGCAGGCGCCGTGAGCGTCAGCGTCATCGGACTGAAGTCGCATTCCGCGCCCAGGGTTTCACCGTGGCAGGCGGTCGCGGCCGGGCTGCACCGGATCTTCAGCCACCGCCCCCTTGCCGTGGTCACCGCCGCTTCCACGCTGAGCCAGCTTGGCCAGGGCGGGCTGGCCATCGCCGCCATTGCCCTCTCGATTGAACGGATCGGTTCACCGGGCGACGGCGCGCTCGTGGTGACCTCCTTCGCCGTCGGCAGCCTGCTGGGGGCGCTGTACGAGACAGTCCGTCCCACGCGGGCCCGGCCGCACGCCGTCATGATGGCCGGATTCCTCGCCACCGGCCTGCTGACCGTCGGTGCCGCCGTCGACATTGGGACGGCCTGGACCGTCGTCGCCATCGGCCTGTCCGGCGTCTTCACGGCGTCCACCGCTGCCGCGATGCTGTTCCTCCGCAACCATCTGAGCCCGCCCCATCTCCGGTCCCAGGTCTTCACCGTCGGGGCCGGCCTCCGCGCCAGCGCCTCAGCCGGCGGCGCGGCCCTGGCCGCCTCCGCCACCGGATTCGGCGGCGCACTCAGCCTGGCGGCGGTTGGGGTTGTCTGGGTGGCATCCGCCGCGCTGATGGCCGCCTACCCCAGGGGCGTCCAGGCGGAAGCGTAAGCGGCACCGCAGAACGGCACGGAAACACCCGATATAGTGGAGGGCACTATGGACGACCCTCCTTCACATATGCCCTGGCCCCTCACCCATTTGACCGGCACGCCGGTCAGCACGGGAGAGGGGCGCCCCCAATGAATGAATGGATCATGATCGGGATCGGCCTGATCCTGACAGTCGGTACCGGATTCTTCGTCGCATCCGAGTTTGCCCTGGTCAATCTTGACCGCAACGACCTGGAAGCGCGCCAGGCGCGGGGTGAGAAACGCCTTGCCCCCACCATCAAAGCGCTGAAAATCACCTCGACGCACCTGTCAGGTGCGCAGCTGGGCATCACCCTCACCACCCTCCTGACCGGGTATACCTTTGAACCGGCCATCAGCAAGCTGCTGAGCGGTCCGCTGACGGCGGCGGGGTTCCCGGAGGGCCTCGTGCCCGGCGTCGGTGCCGTCGTCGCGATTTTCATCGCCACCATCTTCTCGATGGTGATCGGCGAACTGGTGCCCAAGAACTTCGCGCTGGCACTGCCGCTGGCCACCGCCAAGGTGGTGGTCCCGTTCCAGGCCCTGTTCACCACCGTGTTCAAGCCCGTCATCCTCCTGTTCAACAACACTGCGAATGCGGTCATCAGATCCTTCGGCATCGAGCCCAAGGAAGAACTGTCGGGTGCCCGCAGCGCCGAGGAACTGAGCTCGCTGGTCCGCCGCTCCGCGCTGGAAGGCGTCCTCGACCTGGACCACGCTGCCCTGCTGCACCGGACACTGCGCTTCTCCGAGCACAGCGCAGCCGACGTCCTGACCCCGCGCGTGCGGATGACCGCCGTGAACACCGATGACACGGCCGAGCAGGTCATCGCGCTGGCCAGCTCCACCGGCTATTCGCGGTTTCCCGTCATCGGCCGGGACCGGGACGACGTGCTCGGCGTGCTGCACGTCAAGCAGGCCTTCGCCGTCGCGCTTGAGGAACGCGCCAGCGTCCTCGCCGCCGACCTGATGATCGAACCGCTCATGGTCCCCGAATCCATGGGCGTCGATTCCCTCCTGGTGCTGCTCCGCAAGCAGGGCCTCCAGGTGGCCATCGTCTCCGACGAGCACGGCGGAACGGCCGGCATCGTCACCCTGGAAGACCTGGTGGAGGAGATCGTGGGTGAACTGGAGGACGAGCACGACCGCGCCCGCGTGGGCGTGGTCCGGACCGGCCGCTCCATCACCTTCGACGCGTCGCTGCGTCCGGATGAGCTCCTGGACCGGACCGGCATCGCCGTTCCCGACGGCGAGGACTACGACACCGTGGCAGGGTTCGTCGCGGACCGGCTGGACCGCATCCCGGAACTCGGCGACGAGGTGGCCATCGACGGCGGCACGCTCCGCGTGGAGCGGGTGGCAGGCGCCCACGTCGGGCGCCTGAAATTCACGCCGGAGGAGACGGCCGAACCGCCCAAGAGCGCGCACGACAGGATCATCGAGACCCTTACACAGGAGCTGACCCATGAGTGAGTACCTTCCGGGCATCATCTGGCTCGCCGTCCTGCTGGTGGTCAACGGCTTCTTCGTCGGCGCCGAGTTTGCCGTCATCTCCGCCCGCCGGTCACAGATCGAGCCGAAGGCGGAGGCGGGCAGCAAGGCCGCAAAAACCACCCTGTGGGCCATGGAG
This sequence comes from Arthrobacter sp. NPDC056691, assembly GCF_042791415.1. Taxonomy (NCBI): domain Bacteria; kingdom Bacillati; phylum Actinomycetota; class Actinomycetes; order Micrococcales; family Micrococcaceae; genus Arthrobacter; species Arthrobacter sp. NPDC056691. Next base: position 81,114 of record NZ_JBHTXX010000012.1, on the reverse strand, counting down.
CACGCCACGCTCATGTTGGCCACCAGCCAGCTCGGCATCACCGTCTGCTCGCTGGTGATCCTGAACGTCTCCGAACCGGCGATCCACCACCTGCTGGAGATCCCGCTGGGCCTGACGTCCCTGTCCGGCGAGGCGATTGGCATCATCGCCTTCGTGGCGGCGCTGCTGCTGGTGACCTTCCTGCACGTGGTCCTCGGCGAGATGGTCCCCAAGAACATCTCGTTCTCGGTCCCCACCCGCGCAGCGCTCATCCTTGCCCCGCCGCTGGTGATGGTGGCGCGCGTGTTCAAACCGGTGATCTGGACCCTGAACGGCATCGCCAACTCCATCCTCCGGCTGTTCCGGGTGGAGCCAAAGGATGAAGCCACCAGCGCCTACACCCTGGACGAGGTAGCCAACATCGTGGAGCAGTCCACCAGGGAGGGCGTTCTGACGGACAATACCGGCGCCCTCACCGCGGCCTTCGAGTTCACGGAAAAGACCGTGGCCGACGTCGAGGTTCCCATCGCTGAGATGGTGCTCCTGCCGGCGTCGGCAACTCCGGCGGACATCCAGCGGGCGGTGGCCGAGCACGGTTACTCCCGCTACATCCTGACCGACGGCGACGGCGACCCCTCCGGTTACCTTCACCTGAAGGATGTCATGGACCTCACTACACCGGAGAAGTTCAGCCGGCCCGTGCCGGAGAAACGCATCCGCCGGCTGGCCTCGACGTTCCGCGGCAGCGAACTCGAGGATGCCCTCGCCACCATGCGCCGCACCGGCGCGCACGTGGCCAGGGTCTTCGACGCGCGGGGGGACACCACCGGCGTGCTGTTCCTGGAGGACATCATCGAGGAACTGGTGGGCGAGGTGCAGGACGCCACCAGCAGCACCTAGCCCCTGCAAACAAAACCCTGGACACAAACCGGTCCGGTGGTTAATGCTGGTCTTACTTGTTGGCTACGGCCTTGGGGCCCGCGGTGCCGCCGAGCGTCGACTCAACCCACACGGTGCCCGGGTTGGTGGTGCCGGCGGCCGCGTTGCGGAGCCGCAGGCTGTAGACGCCGCCCGTTGCCGGTGCCACCGCCGCGGTGACAGCTGCCTGGCCCAGGACCCGGCCGGTCGGCCCGCCGACGCGGAGGGTGATGGTGCCGCCAACCACGGAGCTGGTGCCGTCGATCCGAAGGTCGCCGGTCCTCCACTGTGCGACGCCGATGGTCACCCGGTCAGTAGTGGGGACTACCTTGACTTCATCCGTCCGGACCGTCGTGCCAACCGTGACCGTCAGCCGGAACGTGAGCGGGTTGTTGGTCATCGGCGACTGGAAGACCGGAAGGCTGAACGTCGGCTTGAGCGTGGTGGCCCCGGCCAGCGTGACCTTGTCCGGATCGGTGGGGGAGGCCAGGACCTGCTCCCACTTGTAGGTGGCTCCGGCGGTGGTGGAGCCGGTGCCGTCCAGGGTGACAGTAGTGGCCGTGGTGCGACGGACAACGTTCTGGTCCGGTCCGGCGATGGCCACCACGGTGCCCTGGGCAGTGACGGACGCGGTCTTGGCGGATTCGGGCCCGGTGCCGTTGACGTTGCTGGCCTTGATGGTGAACTGGTAGGCGGTGTCGCCGGCGAGTCCGTCGTAGACCAGGGACGTGGCGGTGCCCGGGGCCGTCTTGGGTGCGCCGAACGCGGTGCCGTCGGCGGTGTAGGCCTGGATCGTGTAGCCGGTGATGGTAAGGCCTGCGGCGCCGGGGTTCGGGGCGGTCCAGGCGAGGCTTGCGGTGCCTTGGCCAACAACCGGTGCCCCTGTGAAGGCCGGAGCCGACGGTACCGGATCGTTGGTGACCGTAAACACCGCCTGGTTGACGGTGGAAACGTTGCCTGAGGGGTCGAAGGCGGCAAACTTCAGGGTGGTGGTGGCCGGGAGGTCCATCGGTCCGGTGTAGCGGATCGCGGTGGCGCCGAGTACTCCGCCGGAGAGAACCGGTTCGGAACCGTCAACGGTGTAGTAGATGTCGCTGCCGGTTTCGTTGGCCGTGAGCGTCACCCGCTGGGCCACCGGCGAGGTGCCGCCGTTAGGTGTGGCGGATACCGTCGGAGCCGTGCTGTCCGTGACAGGGATGGCGTGTGCCGCCGGGTAGGTCTCCCCGACGCTGCTGACGCCGACCACGTAGACGTCGTAGTCCTCGGCGGCGGAAAGCCCGGTGATGGTGGTGCTGGCGGCGGCCTGGCCCGAGATGCGCTTGCCGATCTCCACCTGCTCACCGTTGGTTACGGTCTTGCCGACTGCGACGGCGCGGTAGCCGGTGATGGCGGGGGTTCCGGGGATGGCTTCGGCCGGGGTCCAGTTCAGCTTGATTCCGCCGGATACCTTGGCGGCCGTGATGCCGGACGGCGCGGGTGGGCCGGACTGCAGGGGACCGTTGGGGCAGCCGCCCATGCCAGGGCCGCCGGGTTCGCCGTACTCCGCGATGGTCAGGCCCTGGCGGTTGGCGTCAGCGTCCTCAAACTCCCAGGCCATGGCGCGCTCGCCGAGACCCGCGTCGGCTGCGATTTGAGCGGTGGCGGCGTCGTCGAAGGTGTAGGTGGCGGTGAAGGTATCGCCGGTGACCACCAGGCCGGAGGAGTAGCCGCCCTTGGGTGCGGGAGTCGAAGGGCCGGGGATGGCACGGATGTCGCGCCGGGCCACCGTGGTGTCCCGGAGCGCCGGTTCAATGATGCGCTGTTCCAGCTGGGCGGGGTTGACCCCTGCACCGATGTGCCCCTTGACGGTGAGTGTGGTGCCGCTGAGCACGGAATCGCCGGTCACGTAGGCGTCCTGGACGGTGGTCGATCCGCCGTCAGTGGCGCCGAACTTGATCGAGACGACGTCGCCGGGGAGGATGTCCGGCGTGATGTTCAGGCCGGTTCCAGCGCCCCAGCAGTAGCCGCCGGGATGGTTGACTTCGAAGGCGACATCGCCGGCCGCCACCACACCCTGGGCTGAGCCGACCACCTTGCCGGCGCGGCTCACCTCTACGGTGCCGGTCTCTCCGATGTGGTTCTGGTACCCCTCGATCGTGACGAAGTCGCGGTTGGGGAAGACAACAATGTTGTCCGGGAAAGTAGGTACCGCGGCGCTGGCGGCGGGAATGGCGAACATGGACGTTGAGCAGATAACCGCGGAGACGGTGGCAAAGACGCCGGCCCTGCGGGCTCCGGGAAGGCGAGAAGTGTGCGCTCCCGGCTCGCTTTGTGCTGATTTCATGATGACCTCATCGATCCGAGGTGCGCGACCCTCACGCACAATCACAGAATCAATAAGTCCCCTTGGGGAAACGCTGGGTGTTTCGGCTTGGAAAAACGCCCCGCCGCTCCGGTTCGACCGCATTTTTGGGCCCCCCACACGGATGGGTCCATAAAGGGGAAGAGGGCGGTTTGCCCTTGTCAGGGCTGGCATTTTCAGCGTTCAGTCATCAGGGGGACGTGCACCCCGCGGAGGGGTGGAAACCCCCACTTCCCCCAGCGCGGGGGGATCAGGATTCCGGGTTTCCCCAAGGGAAAGGCCGGAAATAGGGCCGGCCTCAGCTCTGGCGGGCCTTCTTCGCTGCCTTCTTGGCAGTCTCGTCCTTCACCCGCTGCGCTTCGGCGCGGACGGCGGCGTGCGTGGCCCGCTCGGCGACCAGCCACGCAGGGGGAGCCTGCAGCAGCGCGGAAATTTCCGCCGTCGTCAGCGCCTCTTCCACACCGCCGCGGGCCAGGCCGCTGATGGAGATGTTGAGCTTCTGCGCCACCACCGGGCGGGGGTGCGGGCCGTTGCGACGCAGTTCGGCCAGCCACTCCGGCGGGTTGGACTGCAGCTCGGCGAAATCGGCGCGGGTGATGGTTGAATCCTGGAACTCCTGGGGCGTCGCAGGCAGGTAGATGCCAAGTTTCTTGGCAACGGTGGCCGGCTTCATGGACTGGGAGTTAGCAGAGGTCATGCATTAAGGGTATCCGGCTGCGCCGTGTCCCCCGACCAAGGCTGTCCCTGGCCGCGCCGCGCTGTGCGTGCCGGTGGCAGTACTGTGAAGGTGTGCCCGCTGAAGATGACCCCACCCTGGATCCGGCCGCGCCGGAGTTCCCACCGCGTGAGCTCCGCTTTGCCTACGTTGCCGGCGTGACGCCGGGGAAGTGGATCCGGCGCTGGGAGGAACGGATGCCGCACGTTCCACTGCGGTCGTTCATGTCCGACGGCGGCGCGCAGCTTTCGGTGCTGCGCGACGGTTCGGCGGACCTTAGCTTTGTCCGCCTGCCGGTGGACCGCGAAGGCCTGAACGTCATCCCGCTGTACGAGGAGCAGGCCGTGGTGGTGGCGCCCAAGGGCCACGAGGTCACCGTGTTCGAGGACGTGGCACTGGAGGACCTGGCCGAGGAAACCTTCCTCGACGCCGATGAGCTTGGCGGGCCGGAAATGGCCCTGCAGGTGGTCGCGTCCGGCGCGGGCCTGCTGATCCTTCCCATGTCAGTGGCGCGGCACTTCAACGCCAAGGACACCGTGGCCCGCCGCCTCACCGGGGCGCCGGGAACGCAGATCGCACTCGCCTGGCCCAGCGACGCCACGGACGAGGTCATTGAGGAGTTCATCGGCATCGTCCGGGGCCGCACCGCGCAAAGTTCACGGCAGCCGTCGGCCCGGCAGGAAAAACCGAAGAGGGAGCCCAAGCCGGACCGCCGCGGCAGCGGAGCTGGAGCCGGCGGCAAGAAGCCGAAAGTTGCACAGCGCTACGCGCCCAACCCGGACAAGGGCCGCGGCAAGGGCTCGCGGAAGAAGGGCAAGCGCTAGCCAGGGACCGGAAAGGGTCCCCGTTCACCCTTGTGGGGGGACCAACCCGGCGGCTCCCGAATCCGTGCCGCGCCCGTCGCCCTGGCAGTCGCGCAGGTGCGCCAGCAGTGCCTGTTCCGGGCTTCCGGGGTTCTCGCCCAGGTGCCGCAGCAGCGCCATCCTGACGTCCGTATCGGTGGCCTCGTCAGCGAGGACGTGGCTGATCACGCCCATGATCTGGCGCCGAAGGCCTTCCTCCTGCATGGGACCACGCTCCTTTGCTCCTCGCTAGAGTCTGCCTCCCGACCGTTGTGAATAACCGGGAGCCTGCAGGATCGTCCGCATATGCGGCGGCCATTGCTAGGGGGGCCCACCCCGTGGGTGGCGGCGGCTGGCCTGTCCCACCTATTCAGGTGGGACAGTTTCCCGCAGGCGCCGCTTCCCAAGGTTTTCTGGAGTCGCGCGGCGCACCATGGCTGTGTTTCCACTTTTTGGCCGGCGCCAACGCCGGCGCCGAAGCCATCACAACCAGCTGGGAGGACGTCATGGCAACAACACGGAGGGACGTGTTGAAACTAAGCCTGTTAGGCGGCGCAGTCGCCGTCACAGCATCAAACGCGGGGCCGGCGCTCGCCGGTGTCCAGGGGCGGCGGGGTGCGGATGACGCCGAGACAGCGATTGCGACACCAAGCACGCTTGCCTCGGCGAACATGCCGGTTCCGTTTACCACCGTCTTCCGGCGTCCGCCGGAACTGCTTCCCTATGCGACCGGCCGGGACCGCGACGGCACGCCGTTCGCGAAATATGCCCTGAACCAAAAGCTGGGCAAGGCCCAGATCGCGCGGGGGCTCAGCACCACCCTCGCGGGATACAACGGCATTTTCCCGGGCCCCACCGTCCGCGTGCAGCAGGGAACCCGGACCGAGCTGAGGATCAGTAACCGCCTTCCTGCGACCGGCCTGCTGTACCCGAACACCTTCAACACAGTCACCCACCTGCACGGCTCGGCGTCGCTGCCCCAGTACGACGGCTACGCCAACGACCGCACCGCGCCAGGCAGGGTAAAGAACTACCACTATCCAAACTGGCAAGCGGCGCGGACGCTCTGGTATCACGACCACAACCACATGCTGACGGCGCAGGGCGTCTACTCGGGGCTCGCCTCCATCTACTCCATCACCAACGCGGGTGAGCGGGCGCAGCTGCCGCAGGGCGAGTTCGACGTTCCCATCCTGGTCTCGGACGTGATGCTGAACGCCGACGGATCCCTCGGCTACAACGACAACGGCCACGCGGGGCTGTGGGGCGACATCATCATGGTCAACGGGGTGCCGTGGCCCACCATGAAGGTCAAGCCGCGCATCTACCGGTTCCGGTTCCTGGTCGGCTCGATCACCCGCTCCTACCGGTTCGCCCTGTCCAACGGCGATCCGTTCCATGTGGTGGGCACCGACGCCGGGATGACCCCGAAGGTGCAGGCGGTGTCCTCCTGGCGGCAGGGCACAGCTGAACGCTACGAGGTGCTGATCGACTTCCGGAAGTACAAGCCAGGGCAGTCCGTGGAGCTGCGGAACCTGAGCAACAAGAACAACGTGAACTTCGCCAACACCGGCAAGGTCATGAAGTTCGAGGTGGTGGCCGATTCCCCCGCCCAGCCCGGATCCCGCACGATCAGCTCGATCCCCACCACGCTGGACCCCGGCCCGCATCCCACCAGGGCCATCGGCGGGCTGGACACCATGGCGCTGACCCCGGACATGGCCGTCGCCAAGAGGATCCTCCGGGTCCAGCGGCAGGGCGGCGAATGGACCATCAACGGTGAAACCTGGGACACCGTGGAGAAGTCCAACTTCACCCGCTGCTTCGCCAACCCGCAGCGCAACCAGGTGGAGCAGTGGACCATCGTCAACGAGTCCGGCGGGTGGTTCCATCCGGTCCACATCCACCTCATCGACGGCAAGATCATCGGCCGCAATACCAACGGCGGCAAGCCCTTCGCCTGGGAAGGCGGGCCGAAGGACGTCTTCTACGCGGGCGAGAACGAGTCGGTCACGGTCCTCATGCAGTTCGACACCGGCAAGCACGTCGGCGGGCGGTACATGGTGCACTGCCACAACCTCGTGCACGAGGACCACGACATGATGGTCCAGTTCTCCGTGGGCGACCTGCGGAACAACGACCCCATCAACGCCGACAAGCCAGTGCTGGAAACCCGGCCCGAGGGGTACTATGCGTCGAAGTACAAGCCGGCCTACCGGGCGGGAACCTGACATGAACCGGACGCTCCTGATCGCACCGGCAGTGCTGCTGGCCTTCTCCCTGGCCGGCTGCACCGGCGGTGTCCAGGCCAGCCCCACGGCAAACCCGGCCCCCAGCCCGCCCGCAAGCAGCGCCGCCGTCGCAGACCGGGTCCTCGCGCAGGCAGAGGAGGGCCAGGACCTGGGCAACGGGCGGCCCACCGTCAGCTACGACGGACTCATGGTCCGGCGCCGGGTGGTGATCGCCGTCCACACCGGGCTGGAGGCCGACGTCGCCGGCATCCGCAAGCGGCTGGACGCGGCTGCCGAGGCAACGGGCACCGTCCTGTCCGCCATCTCGCCTGACGTGCTCGAACCTGCAGTGCTGCAGCAGATGGTCCCCGAGGTCATCGTGGCCCTTCCGTCAACGGCCACTCCCGACGACGGACGCACCATTGTGCGGTCAGTCACCGAGGCGGACACCGGGAAACTGGGCGTGAAGAACTTCTACGTCCTGCCTGTCCTGGTGCATGACCTGCGGTTCAGCGTTGCCGCAGCGGACCCCGCCGCAGTGTCGGCTGCGGTGGACAGGGAGGGCATCGTTTCCGACGCGCTCGGCAACTACAGCACCCAGGCACAGGGCGGGCAGCTCAGCATCAGCTACACGGGCCCGCTGCTCGGCGACGAAACCGTGGAGAGCGTCCGCGAGGGCATCAGCAGGCAGGCGAAGGTTCCGGCCGCCGAGGTGACCGTCGCCCCAAGGTCGGCGTCCGGAACCGGCGTGGATATGGCCGCCGAACCGCCGTGGGACGCGGAGCAGCTCGAAGGCCAGGCAATACATCCGCACACGGAGTGATTGATCATCTCCAGACCAGAAATTGGGCGGAGAGGAACGATAGGAGGAAACAGTGAGAAGCATGTCCAGCCCCACCATCCGGGACGTTGCCGAACGGGCCGGGGTCTCACTGACGACGGTGTCCTACGTGCTGTCCGGCAGGAGCGGAGGCACCACCCGGATCAGCCCGTCGACGCATGAACGCGTCATGGCCGCCGTGGACCATCTTGGCTACGTGCCCAACCAGGCGGCACGCGGAATGCGCCGCGGCAGGACGGACCTGGTGGCCATCGCCATTGATGACCTGGAATGGCCGGCGGACCGGGCGCTGGCCACGGCCGCCGCCGCGATACTTCCGCGGCACGGCTACCAGCCGGTCATCCTGCTCGGCCAGTCGTGGCGGAAGTTCATGCTGGCCGGCGGCGCCGACGGTGTGATCGTGGGCGTCCTGCCCAGCTCCGAGGAAGAGGACCACGCCATCGCCGAACTGGCCAGGCGCGGCATCGCACAGGTGGTCATCTCCGAGTCGGTGCACGCCGAACAGGCGGTGGAACTGCTCATGGACCGGATGGCGGGGTACGCGGCCCAGGCCGCAGAGAACCATGCCTCCTGGAAACGCCTCAGCGGGCATGCCCTCTTCGGCGGCAGCGCGCTCCAGATGCTGAACGAGGTGCTGTCCGCCGCCGGCGCGTTTGCCGAGCAGATCCCCGTCTTCTAGGGATCGTCTTCCAGGGATCAGCCGGTTCCGGCAACGGGTGCCGGTGGCCGCGTAACAATCGGACCTGCCGCGTGCCCGCAATCTGGGCGAGGCGCTGGCGGTTCCGGCCCGTCACGGTCCGTAGCAGGCCGCAACATCAGCCGCCTTTGCAGCCCGTTTCTGTCGCCATGCGTCATCCGATGTCCCCGGAAGGCGCCCGCCATTACGCACTGTTTACTTTGAAGTCCCCGCGCGTCCGGGGGCCGCCATCCACGGCCCGGGCCGGCAGGTTACGCCCCGTTTCCCCTCGTGACCGTGCCCTTCAGGCGGTGGTCCATCTCTGCTCTCATGGTGGACACCAAACGCCTTGAACGACCTGCTGAAGGGAAGCACCCCATGACCTCCGGAACCGGGCCGATACCGAAAATCAGCCTTCAAAACATCACCAAGAAGTTCACGGTGCGGCCCAGCAAGGACAACCCGGAAGGGGCGGTCCTGACCGCCCTGGACGGCATCTCCCTTGACGTCTCCGCAGGCGAGTTCATCACCCTGGTGGGTCCCAGCGGCTCCGGCAAGACCACGCTGCTGGACCTCCTGGCCGGCCTCACCAGGCCGGACACCGGCCAGGTGCTGGTGGACGGCCGGGAAGTGGCGGGACCGGGCCGGGACCGCGCCGTCGTTTTCCAGCAGTATGCGCTGTTCCCCTGGCGCACGGCCGCCGCCAACGTGTCCTTCGGACTGGAAGGCGTGGGCAGCGACGGGAAGCGCTACACCCGCAAGGAACGCGCCGGGAAGGCACGCGAATACCTCGAGCTTGTGGGCCTTGGCGGATTTGAAGACCGGTACCCCCACGAACTGTCCGGCGGCATGAAGCAGCGCGTGGCCATCGCCCGCAGCCTGGCCTACGAGCCGGACATCCTGCTGATGGACGAACCCTTCGCCGCACTGGACGCCCAGACGCGAGAGCAGCTCCAGACCGAGCTGCTGCGGATCTGGGCCACCACTGGCAAGACCATCATCTTCATCACCCACGGCATCGACGAGGCCGTCTACCTCGGCCAGCGCGTGGCCGTGCTCAGCTCCCGGCCGGGACGGCTGAAGGAAATCGTGGACATCGACCTCGGGGACCGCTCCGGTGACGAGGACGTCCGCTCCAACCCGGCCTTCGTCGAACACCGGCACAAGGTCTGGTCACTGCTGCACGACGAGGTACGCCGTGCCCAGGAAGCCGGGCACGCAAAGATCCAGCCCGACGGAACGGCGCCGGATGAAACCAGGACCATCACCACCGGAAAGGCAGCCTGATGAGCACGCCAACACTGACCAAGGAAGCCGAAACGGAAACGCAGACCGGTCCCGCGGCGGCCGCCGGGGAGGCAACGGCGGAGCGCAATCCGGCGCTACGTCCGGGACCCGGCAGGACACCGGCGGCCAGGCTGCGCCTGTATGCCCTGCAGGGCGGCAAGGCTGTGTGGGGTGCCGGGGCCATCATCCTGTTCCTCCTGCTCTGGGAACTGGGTCCCACCTACCTCGCGCCGGCATCGACCAGGGTGTTCCTTCCACCCCTGCACGTGGTGCTCGAGGCACTGGGCACACTCATCGCAAACGGCCAGCTGCAGAACCACCTTGCCGCCAGCCTGAGCCGGTCCGCCAGCGGCTTCGGCATCGCCGTCGTCACGGCCGTGGCCCTCGGACTGCTCGTGGCCTGGTACGGCGCCCTTGACCGTTTCCTCAACCCGCTGCTGGAGGTCTTCCGGAACACGGCCGCCCTGGCGCTGCTCCCGGTGTTCACGCTGCTGCTGGGCATCGGGGAGACCTCCAAGATCAGCATCGTGGCCTACGCGGCGTTCTTCCCGGTGCTGCTGAACACCATCGCCGGCGTCCGGACCGTTGACCCGCTGCTGATCCGTGCCGCCCGCTCACTGGGGCTGTCCAACTTCCAGCTGTTCCAGAAGGTGATCCTTCCGTCCGCCGTGCCCACCATCTTCACCGGCATCCGGATGGCCGGCACATCCTCCATCCTCGTCCTGATCGCCGCCGAAATGGTCGGTGCCAAGGCCGGGCTGGGCTACCTGATCGTCAATTCCCAGATGAGCTTCCTCATCCCGGACATGTACGCGGGCATCCTGACCGTGTCCCTGCTGGGCCTGCTGGTCAACTACCTGCTGGTCGCCGTCGAACGCCATTTCTCCCGCTGGCGGACCGCTGTCGGGTCCCGGACCGCCTGACCCGCCCCCAGATCACAACGAACCAGACCCACAAGGAACCAGACGATGCCTCAACGCACCCCAGCCAAGACCAACGACGGCGGCGCCCGCCAACTTCACCTGAACGCCTTCCTGATGAGCACCGGACACCATGAGGCGTCCTGGCGGCTTCCCGAAACCGACAGTTTCGCCGGAACGCAGGTGGCACACTTCCAGCAGCTCGCCCGCACCGCGGAACGCGGCACATTTGACTCGATCTTCTTCGCCGACTCGCCCGTCCTGTTCGGCGACGTGCGCCAGCGTCCCCAAGGAACGCTCGAACCAACGGTCCTGCTTAGCGCCATCGCCGCCGTGACCAAGCGGATCGGGCTGATCGGCACCGCCTCCACCACCTACAACGACCCCTACAACCTGGCCCGCCGGTTCGCCTCGCTGGACCACATCAGCGGCGGCCGGGCCGGCTGGAACGTGGTGACGACAGCCGGCGAGGCTGCCGCGCGGAACTTCTCCCTGGAGGACCAGCCCGCGCACTGGCGCCGCTATGAACGCGCCGCCGAGTTCCTCGACGCCGCCAGGAAGCTCTGGGACAGCTGGGAAGACGATGCGGCGGTGGGGGACAAGGCCGGCGGGGTCTGGGCGGACAGCTCCCGGGTCCATGCCATCGACCACACCGGCCGCTACTTCCGGATCCAGGGTCCCCTGGATGTGCCGCGTTCGCCCCAGGGCCACCCCGTCATAGTGCAGGCAGGCTCCTCCGAAGACGGCAAGGACTTCGCCGCCCGCTACGCCGAGGCGGTGTTCACCGCGCAGCAGACCCTCGCCGAGGCCCAGCGCTTCTACGCCGACCTGAAACGGAAGACGGCCGCCGTGGGCCGCAACCCGGAACACATCAAGATCCTCCCCGGCATCGTCCCGGTGATCGGCTCCACCGAGCACGAGGCGCGGCGGCTGGAGAAGCAGCTCGATGAGCTCATTCACCCCGAGCACGCGCGGAAGCAGTTGGCCGGCGTCCTTCGCGTCTCACCGGAATCCCTGCCGCTGGACGCGCAGCTTCCCGAGGACCTTCCTTCGGAGGACGCGATCGAGGGCGCCAAGAGCCGGTACACGCTGATTGTGGAACTGGCCCGGCGCGAACGGCTCACGGTCCGCCAGCTCATCGGCAGGCTGGGCGGCGGCCGCGGGCACCGCACCTTCTCCGGAACGCCCGAACAGGTGGCAGACGCCATCCAGGAATGGTTTGAGAAGGGCGCGGCAGACGGCTTCAACATCATGCCGCCCGTGTTGCCGTCCGGCCTGGACACCTTCGTGGACCACGTCATTCCGATCCTGCGGTCCCGCGGGCTGTTCCGCCAGCAGTACACGGGGCACACCCTGCGTGAACACTACGGACTGCCGCGGCCCGCGAACGTCTTTGCCCCGGCAGGCTCCGAGGAAGCCGTACCCGCTTAGGCCTCCCGCTGCTCCGGCAGGGGCTTCCGGGCAAGCCAGGCAGCGACGATGGCACCGGAGATGTTGTGCCAGAGTGAGAACACCGCGGACGGCAGGGCCGCCAGCGGGGTGAAATGGGCGGTGGCCAGCGTTGCCGCCAGGCCGGAGTTCTGCATGCCGACCTCGAACGCGAGTGCCCGGCGCGCCTTGGCGTCCAGGCGGCCAAGCTTGCCGGCCAGGTAGCCGAGCCCCAGACCGAAGCCGTTGTGCAGCACCACGGCCAGGAACACGATGCCGCCGGCAGCCAGGATCTTGCTGGCGCTTCCCGCCACCACCACCGCCACGATGAGGGAAATAACGACGGCGGAGGCCCAGGGGAGTGCCGGCAGGGCCTTGGCGACGAGGTTCTTGAGGAACAGCCGGGCCAGCAGGCCGGCGATCACCGGCAGCAGCACGGTCTTGACGATGTCCAGCACCATGCCGCCGGCGTCGATGGTCAGGAAGGAACCAGCCAGGAACAGCACCAGGACGGGGGTGACCACCGGGGCGATCAGGGTGGACACGCTGGCGACCGCCACGGAGAGGGCCACATCGCCCTTGGCCAGGAACGCCATCACGTTGGAGGCGGTGCCGGACGGCGCGCAGCCCACGAGGATCAGTCCCACGGCGAGGGCGGGTTCCAGGTGGAGAAGGGTGGCGATCGCCCAGCCTGCGCCGGGCATGATCACGTAGTGGGCCACGATGCCCAGCACCACGGCCCAGGGCCTGCGGGCAACGGCAGTGAAGTCCGGCGGCGTCAGCGTCAGGCCCATGCAGAACATGATGATTCCCAGCAGGTACGGGACCCCCGGGCCGAGCGGTTTGAAGGCGCCGGGAAGCAGGAACCCGGCAACGCCGGCCGCGAGCACCAGGAGGGGGAAGACGGTCACCGCGACGCGCGCAATCCTGGCTTCCGCGGCGAGGGCCGGATTCAGTGGTGCGGCGCCGGCCTCCGTGGCCGAGGGAGCGGATACGGGGTCTTTTGTTGCCTCAAGCATTCAATAATGCTGGCACCGGAGCGCCGCAGCGGCCAATTCATGACTGATGTCAGACAAATGTGTCGTGCCCAGGAAATTTTCCCTGCGGGACAGCGGGACCTTGATCGTTCCCGGTGCGATACTGGATTGCACTGGATCGGCATTCAAGGGGACGGAATGATCCTAGACACGGCAACACTGCGGGTTGCCTTCGCCGCGATGGCCCTGGTTCTGGCACTGCTGTTCTACTTTTCGACGTTCCGCAGCACCCGCTCGCCCTACAGCGCCTGGTGGTGCGCCGCGCTGCTCCTGTTCCTCTCCGGCTCGGCCTCGTTCCTGCTCAACGGCACGCCGCAACAGGTCTGGGCCAACCCGCTGGGCAACTTCCTGCTGGTGTCCGGCGCGGCAAGTGTCTGGGCCGGGGCGCGCTCCCTCCGGAACCTGAAGTACAACCTGTGGCTGTCCGTGGCGCTGCCCGTCATTGCCGGCGCCGCCGCCGGCGTCGACAGCCCGGGATCCAATACGTGGGCCGGCGGTGCCGTTTTCCTGGCCTCCATGGCCGTCCTTGTCGGACTGGCTTCGCACGAACTGTGGCGGCTTGAACCCGGGTACTCCCGGGTGAGAATCCCCATGGCTATCGCGGCCGGAGGGGTGGCCTTCTTCTACTCCTGCCGCCTGGTGGTGTTCCTCATCCAGGGGCCAAACGGTCCCGTTTTCACTACCTACTTCGGGTCGGCGGTGACCACCATGGTCACCATGGTGCTGCTGGTGGTGGTTTCCTTCAGCATGGCGGGCCTGAGCACCGAGCAGCAGACGCGGGCGCTGCGGACGGTCGCCACCCAGGACGGGCTCACGGGCCTCCTTAACCGGGGAGCTTTCCTGGAGGCGGCGGCCGAAGAGCTGGAACGCAGCAAGGCCGCCAACAGCGGCGGCTCGCTGATCCTCGCCGACCTGGATCACTTCAAGTCGGTCAATGACACCTTCGGCCACGCGGCGGGCGACCTTGCACTGCAGGCATTCGCCGAGGCGTGCGGCGCATCGGTCCGGTCCACGGACGTCGCCGGGCGCTACGGCGGCGAGGAGTTCATCCTCCTGCTTCCCGGCGCGGGCCCCAAGAGCGCGGAAATCATTGCGAGTGAAATCAGCAGGAGGCTGGCAGGGCTGCACATCCCGGAGCTGCTGCGGATGCCGACCGTCAGCTACGGCATTTCCACCTACAACGCGAAAACGGCCGATCTCGACGAGGTGATCGCGGCCGCGGACGTTGCCCTCTACGAAGCCAAATCGCAGGGGCGGAACCGCACGGTCAGGGGCTAAGAGCTCATCCGGTTCCCCAGGCACCGGATCCGGAATGCATGGGGGACAATCCGGACCCGGCGATCCTGACTCGCAGCCGGAGACTGCGGTCTTTCATCAGGCACAGCCAGTGTTTCCCACCATCCTTGTAGAAAGGTGGGAGCACCTTGGGGGATGGCCGTGTTCCGCCGCCCCCAAGGCAGCGGAACACGGCGGTTTCTTCAGTTCTGCTAGGCCGCGCGAACAAACGTGACGGGGCCCGTGGCGGTGAGCCAGGACAGCGGGTGGGCCATGGTGGCGTTGATGCCGTTCATGCCGCCGCTGATGACTTTGCCGGCGCCCGCGTAAATTGCCACGTGGCCGGACTGGACCACCATGTCGCCGGGCTGCGGGGTGGAGACCACCACGCCATGGTTCAGGAACTGCATGGGCGCGAGGTCACCCACAGGGATGCCGGCCGCGCCGAGGGCCTTCTCCACCATGGCGGTGCAGTCCTGCGTGATGCCGATCTGGGCGTAGGCCGACGCCAGCATGGTTGCGTTGACGCCCGCGGCAGCCTTGACGGGTGCCTTCGGGGCCGGAGCGGCAGCCTTGACGGTGACCTTCGGTGCGGCCGCGGCCGGCGCAGCTGCAGCCTTGGGGGCCGCGGTAGCAACGGGCGCGGCAGCGACGGTGGCGGCTGCAGGTGCCGCGGCCTTCCTTACTGCCGGCTTTTCGACGACGGGTGTTGCCGCCACGGGGGCCGGGGCCGACTTGACCGCGGGGCGTTCAAACTCGATCCTGACGCTGGAGGCAGCGTTCAGCGGAGCCTGGACCTGGCTGGCGGCCGCGGCGGTCGGTGCCTGCGCCGGCTGGGCCGGAACGTTCGCGGCGTTGGCTGCGACGCTGCCGGTGAAGGCCAGCCCGGAGGCGGCAAGGATGGCCGCAGCACGGCGGCCAGAAATAATGCGGAACGACATGAAGAAGCCTCTCCCGATGCCTGCGAGGTGAGCTGTCGGATTCGGATGGGAGGCACCCGGCCGCGGTCCTGAGCGTGGTCAGGAACTGCGCGGCTTCACCCCAAGACCCGCTATAAGCGGGCCGAAAAGTGGTTTCCCCGTCTCTGCCGGACATGGGTCTTCGGTTGGTTCCTCGGGCTGCGGCAGAGTTAGGCAATCAGCGCGGGAGTGCCCTATCGGTGAAAAAGGCACGTTTTCCACCGTACGGGAGGCATCGCTCAATGTCACATTAAGGTAACGGCGCCGTGTCGTTCACTTCCGGCTTGCCCGCGTCATGTAGAGGGGCGGGGCCTGATTGGTGTGGTGAGCCTCACTCTGCGGCGTTGAGCTTGCCGGCCAGCCGTTCCCGCATCTGAATGCTGGCCGAGTTGAGGCCGATCAGTTCCACCTCCCGGCCGTGCCTGCGGTATTTCTCCGTGACGGAGTCCAGCACGGCGATGGTGGAGGCATCCCACAGGTGCGAGGCGTGCAGGTCGATCACCACGCTGTCGATGTCCGGCTCGGCGTCGCGGGCGTAGTTGAACTGCGTGTAGAGGTCGTTGGAGGAGGCGAAGAACAGTTCGCCGTCCACAGTGTAGGTGGCCACCGTCCGGCCGTTGAGCTCCACTTCCGTACGGTCGACGGTGGCGAAATGGGCCACGCGGCGGGCGAACATCGCCATCGCCGCCAAAACCCCGACGCCGACGCCGATCGCCAGATTGTGCGTGACCACCACCGTGCCCACGGTGATCAGCATGACGGCGGTTTCCGATTTGGGCATCCGCTTCAGCGTTGCGGGTGCAACAGAGTGCCAGTCGAAAGTGATGGCCGAGACGAAGATCATCACCGCCACCAGCGCCGCCATGGGGATGAGACCCACGATGTCGCCCAGGGTGACCACCAGCACCAGCAGGAAGGCGCCCGCGAGGAACGTGGACACCCGGCTCCGGGCGCCGGAGCCCTTGACGTTGATCATGGTCTGCCCGATTACCGCGCAGCCGCCCATGCCGCCCAGGAACCCGGTGACGATGTTGGCCACGCCCTGGCCCCAGGATTCGCGGGTCTTGTTGGAGCGGGTGTCGGTGATGTCGTCCACAAGCTTGGCCGTCATCAGGGATTCCAGCAGCCCCACCAGCGCCATGGACAGCGAGAACGGTGCGATGGTCTGGAAGGTTTCCCACGTCAGCGGCACCTGAGGGATGAACAGCGTGGGCAGGCTTTCCGGCAGCTGGCCCTTGTCCTGGACGGCGGGCACGTCGATCCCGGCCACCACGGTGAGGACCGTCAGGAGGACGATGGCCACCAAAGGTGACGGCACCGCCGTCGTGATCCTGCGGAAGCCGACGACAATCAGCAGGCCCGCGGCGACCAGCGGATACACGGGCCAGGGAACCCCGATCAGTTCCGGCAGCTGGGCCATGAGCACGAGGATGGCAAGCGCGTTCACGAAGCCCACCATCACCGAGCGCGGGATGAACCGCATGAGCCGGGTGACGCCCAGGACGGCGAGCAGGATCTGAAAGACCCCGGCGAGGATCACCGCGGCAATCAGGTGGTCCAGCCCGTGGCTGCGCATCAGGGGCGCGATCACCAGGGCGACAGCGCCTGTTGCGGCCGAGATCATGGCAGGCCGGCCGCCAACGAAGGAGATGGTGACCGCCATGGTGAAGGAGGCGAACAGCCCGATCCGGGGATCCACGCCGGCGATCAAGGAGAACGCGATGGCTTCCGGAATGAGGGCGAGGGCCACCACCAGTCCGGCGAGGGCCTCGGTCTTGAGGCGCCGCGGGGAACGGAGAGTGGCCCGGACGGACTGGAGCTGTTCGGGCTTCATGGAACTCTATTTCTTGGTCTGGCGGTAGCGCTCGATCTGCTTCAGCCGCCGCAGGAGGCTGTCGCGCCGCGGGTGGGGAACGGCGTCGGGCGCCTCGGCGGTGAGGTCGATATGTTTGGTGCCGTACTGCCACAGCAGGAGGTCATCCAGGAGGCGGTCGGGACCGGGGGAGTAGCGGTGGTCCAGGGCCCTGCGGACCTCGGTGATCCGGTTGGCGCTGAGCAGTCCGGCGAGCTGCACGGTCTGCTTGAGTCCGTGGGCCGCCAGGAGTTCGGCCGCCCATCCCCAGTCATCATCCACTTTACGGTCTACGTGGGGAAGCAGGGTGCGCCAGACATCGCGGATGCGGTTGGGGGTGAGCTGTGCCGCGCCCTCGCCGTCCACGTCCCAGTAGCTGCGGACCTCCTCATAGCGTTCATGCAGGTCGGCGAAGGCGCTCTCCACGGTTTCCAGCATGGCGGCGGTGGCGGTGAACTGGCGGTCGAAGTGCGGCGTCCAGGCGCGCGGGTCCTCCGCCTTGAACCGGATGTCGTGCTCGATCTCGCTCCAGGCGTGCGCGAAGACGGTGCGGATCTGACATTCGAAGAAGTAGCTGCCGTTGGGCGGGACCTCGGGGTTGAACACCTGCTGGTAGTTCTTCACGACGTCGTTCTGGATGGTGCGCAGGATCAGGTGCCGGCTGGAGTAGCCGTACGTTCCGGACTCGATGGAGCCGATGTCCTTTTCGCGGTCCCCGCGGCAGTCGAAGAGGTGCCGCTGGCGCTTGATCAGGTTGGCCACCAGTGCGTTCTCCGCCGGCAGCTTGGTGATGACGCGCACGCCCACCATGTCGTTGAGGGTCCGGAACGGGTCCGGGAACTTAAGGAGCCGTGGGCCGCCCTCTTCCAGTGGTTCCTCGGTCCGGGAGATCTTCTCCCGGAAGGAATCCGCCGACTTGGTCCGGCCGGTGACGAACAGCGGGGTGACCTCGGTGTCCTTGAGCATGGTCCGCAGTATCTGCAGGACTTCCCGGGTGACAAGCTTCAGGGCAGGCCGGACACGCTCATAGAGTTCCACGCTTTCCTGCACGGAGTCGCGCTGAGTGACGTCCAGGCGATCCCAGTTGCTTGCCATGGTTCCAAACTATCAAGGCGGCGCCACAGCGCGCCGGTGACACCCCTGCCACTGCAGCCCCTTCTGCCCCGCGGAAGCGGCGTCCATGTAGGCTCGGCACATGGCTGTTGTGCGCCGTCGTGCCTGCAAGCCCGGACCCCGGGCGCGCGGGCGGCGGCAAGGGGGGCCAGGCGCCCCGTTCGAAGGATCCTAGGAGGATGCAGTGAAGCGGCAGAAGTACCACTACGGTGACCACCCCAGCCAGTGGGGCGAGCTCTTCCTGCCGGAGACACCTGCCGCACGCAACGGCAAGCCGCCCTCCGCCCGCGGCGTCGCTGTGGTGATCCACGGCGGCTACTGGCGCTCGCAGTACGGCGCCGAGCTTGGCGAGCCGCTGGCCAAGGACCTTGCGGCGCACGGCATCGTGGCCTGGAACCTGGAGTACCGCAGGGCAGGTAACGGCGGCGGCTGGCCGCGGACCTTTGAGGATATCCTCGCCGGGATCGACAAGCTCCGCCAGGTGGCGGGCGAGCACGACCTCGACCTGAACCGCGTGGTGGCGCTGGGCCACTCGGCCGGCGGCCACCTGGCCGTCTGGGCGGCCGGCAGGGACCGGCTTGCGGGACTCGGTGCGGCCGACGCCGACCGCCAGGTCGGCCGGAACCTCAACGGTGAAGCCGTCCACCTGACAGGCGTGGTCAGCCAGTCCGGGCTGCTCAACCTCGCGCAGGCGGAATGGCTGGACCTCAGCAACGGCGCCGTCAGCAACTTCCTGGGCGGCTCCGCCGAAAGGTACCCCAAACGCCATAAATACGCCGACCCGATGAGCGCCGTGCCGCTGACCATCCCGGTCTACGCGGTCCACGGGCTCGACGACGACACCGTGCCGGTCAGCCAGTCCGAGGCCTACGCCACCGCCGCCCGCGCAGCCGGAGCGCCGGTCCAGGTGGTCAAGGTCCCCGGCGACCACTTCTCACTGATCGACCCGAAGACCCCGTCCTACCGGAAGTGCCGCGAGCTGGTGCAGGAGCTGCTGCAGCTCTAGGCTCCTGGGCGCTGGCCGGGGAACTCCTGCGGCGTCCATTCGTTGCACTGATATAGGCCCGGCCGGTCAATCCACTCCGGCGGTAAGTATGCTTATCATCAACCGCGAATGCCGCAGACGCCACAACGGAGGGACATTGCCTTGTCTGATCTCACTGCTATCGCCCTGATCTGCACGCTCACGCCGTCGCCGTCGTCATCCAGCAGCGAACTCATGGCCAGCCATGTGCTGGACGAGCTGGCCAAGAACGGCGTCCAGACCTCATCCGTCCGCGTGGTGGACCTGGACATCAAACCCGGCGTGGAGGTGGACATGGGTGGCGGCGACGAATGGCCGGCGCTGCGGACCAGGATCCTGGCCGCGGACATCCTGCTGCTGGCCACGCCCATCTGGATGGGACACCCATGCAGCGTGGCGCAGCGCGTGGTGGAGCGTCTCGACGCCGATCTGCAGGAGACCGACAGCCAGGGCAGGCCCATCATGTACGGGAAGGTGGGCCTCGTGGCGGTGGTGGGCAACGAGGACGGAGCCCACAAGGTGGTGGCCGACATGCAGCAGGCGCTGAACGACGTCGGCTTCTCGCTTCCCGCGCAGGGTTCCACATACTGGGTGGGCGAGGCGATGCAGACCGTGGACTTCAAGGATCTCCCGGAGGTTCCCAAGAACATTGCCCACTCGATCACCAGCATGGCCCGCAACGCCGCACATCTGTCCCGGCAGCTCCGGGCCGCCCCGTACCCCGCCGATGAGTGAGATTCCGCCAATGGACTTGACCCGGAAATGGACGCCGGTTGCTAGCAGCGTCGGCAAGGAGGACTCTTGTAGGTGGGGACTGAGGTACTTTTGTATATTACGATCCCGGGTTTCACTAGGAGATACACATGGGTGAACCCATCATGCGGTGGACAGCTTGATCCGGCTTCGAAAGCTGGCGCGCGCGGCGTCTGTACTGACAACTCCCCTGGCCCCGGAGGACATCCTCGCGCTCTTTGACCCGGTGTTTTCCGCCCGGCAGCTGCGCGGCGTGGTCACCAAGGTTGTGCCTGAAACAGCGGATTCAGCCACCATCCATTTCCGGCCCGGCCGCGGCTGGAAGGCCCATAAGGCAGGGCAGTGGGCGCGGATCGGCGTGGAGCTGGACGGCGTCCGGCACTGGCGCTCCTATTCGCTGAGCGCCCCGGCGGGGGAGGACCCCGCCATCACGGTGAGCGACATGGGTGCGGTGTCCGGCGTCCTGGTCCGCAACACCAGGCCCGGGGACGTCCTGTTCCTCGCGCCGCCGCAGGGCGACTTCGTCCTCCCCGAACACCCCCGGCCGCTCCTGATGCTCACCGCCGGCAGCGGCATCTCCCCCGTGATGTCCATGGTCCGTACGCTGGTGCCGCACCGCCCAGACGCCGACGTGGTGCTGGTCCATTCCGCCCGCATGCCGGAGGACAGTATCTTCCGCGAGGAGCTTTCCGAGCTCGCGGACCAGTTTCCCAACTTCCGTGTCACGCACTGGTTCACGGGGGAGCGCGGCCGGGTGGACTTTGGCTCCGCCGCCGGGCTGGACGCCCTGTGCCCCGACTGGCGCCGCCGGGCTGCCTACGCCTGCGGCCCGGAAGGGTTCCTCGACGATGCTGAAGCCCTGTGGGCCGCCGAAGCGGCCGCCCACTCCAAGGACCCCAAGTCAGCCCGGACAGGCGGGGCCACCGGCCCCTTCGCGGCTGACCCCGTCAACCTCATCATCGAACGCTTCAACACCAGCCTGCTGGGCGGCGAGGGGCACGACGGCGGTTTGGTCACCTTTGAGGCCTCCGACCGCGAGGTGGAGGCCGACGGCGACACCCCCCTTCTCGACGTCGGCGAAGACGCCGGCGTCCTCATGCCCAGCGGCTGCCGCATGGGCATCTGCCACAGCTGCCTGCTGCCCCTGCGTGCAGGGCAGGTCCGGGACCTGCGCACCGGTGAAGTCCACGGTGAACCGGGCCAACTAATCCAGACGTGCGTTTCGGCAGCCGCCGGGCCCGTTAACCTCGACATCTGAGGAGAAACACCAGCATGACTGCAATATCCGATCGCACAGCCGCGACTGCCACGACCACCGACAAACCCGTTACGAAACCGCGGCCGGGGGCCCTGGCGGCCACCGGCCGGCCAGCCGTGCGCCCGCCCGCCGCGGCGCACCTGACCGACGAGCAGGTGGCAGAGCTCGGCCGGGAGCTGGACGCCATCCGGGATGACATCCTGGCCAAGCGCGGCGCCTCCGATGCCGCCTACATCCGCCGGATGATCAAGATCCAGCGCGGGCTGGAGATCGGCGGCCGGGCGGCCTTGCTCAACAGCCGCGACAAGAAATTCTGGGTCCTGGGAACCAGCCTGCTCAGCCTTGCCAAGATCCTGGAAAACATGGAGATCGGCCACAACATCCTGCACGGCCAGTGGGACTGGATGCGGGACCCGGACATCCACTCCACCACGTGGGAATGGGACTTCGTGACCCCGGCGCGTTCGTGGCAGCACACCCACAACGACCTGCACCACCGCTGGACCAACGTGGTGGGCAAGGACAACGACGTCGGATACAACCTGCTGCGCATGGACGAGGACCAGCCCTGGACTCCGCGTGCTCTGGGCAATCCGCTGTACAACGCGATCCTCGCGCCGATTTTCGAATGGGGCATCGCGGTCTACGACCTCGAGCTCGTCGAATACAAGGAGGGCAAGAAGAGCAAGGAGGCCATGACCCGGGACCTCAAGGCACTCGGCGTCAAGGCCCTCAAGCAGTTCACCAAGGACTACGCCGCCACCCCGGCCGTGGCCATGCTCACCGGTTCGGGCAAGCAGGCCCTCATCGGCACGCTCACCGCCAATGCCGTCCGCAACGTCTGGGCGCACGCCGTGATCTTCTGCGGGCACTTCCCCGAAGGGACGGATACGTTCACGGAGGAGATGGTGGAGGGCGAGACCCGCGGCGACTGGTACGTCCGGCAGATGATCGGTTCGGCCAACATTTCCGGCTCCAAGTTCATGCACATCATGACCGGCAACCTGTCCCACCAGATCGAGCACCACCTCTTCCCGGACCTGCCGTCCAACCGGTACGGGGAAGTGGCGCCCAAGGTGCAGGAAATCTGCCGCCGCTACGGCCTGCCGTACACCACAGGGCCGCTGCTGAAGCAGGTGGGATCCTCCTGGGCGAAGGTCTTCAAGCTCGCGCTGCCGGGGAAGAAAGCCTAGGGGTTTCCCGCAACTTCGTTGCCGCGCACCCGAGCGCCGGACGGCGTTCTCTGGCAGAGTATGACCATGCTCACTGTTATCGGCGAGGGCCTCGTTGACGTGGTCCAGCGCAGCTCCGGAATCGAAGCCCATGTGGGCGGCAGCCCGCTCAACGTCGCCGTCGGGCTCGCCCGGCTGGGGCACCCGGTACAGTTCGTTGGCCGGTACGGCCGCGACGCCTACGGTGAGTCGGTGGCCGCCCACCTACGGGCGAGTTCGGTCATGCTCCCGCAGGCCCCGGACGGGCTGCCCACCAGCGTGGCCACCGCACTGGTGGACGACGCCGGCGCCGCCACCTACACGTTCGACCTTGCCTGGGAGCTCCCCGGGCTGGGAGAGCGGCTGCCGTTCATGCTGCAGGGAACCACGCTGCTGCACACCGGCTCCATTGCCACCATGCTGGCGCCCGGCGCCGCGGAGGTGCTGGCCGCCGTCGAACATGCCCACCCGGCGTCGACCATCAGCTTTGACCCCAACTGCCCCCCAGCATCATCACGGACGCCGATTACGCCCGCCGGCAGGCGGAAAAGTTCGTGACCCTCGCGGACATCGTCAAGGCCTCCGACGAGGACCTTGCCTGGCTCTACCCCGGAGTGGACCCGCTGGAGTCCGCGCGCCGCTGGCTGAAGCTTGGCGGTGCGGAGGGGCCGGCGGTGGTGGTGGTGACGCGCGGTGCGGCCGGGCCGTGGGGGATCACCGCCGCAGGGGAGGCCGAGTTTGCCGCGCCCCGCGTGGAGGTGGCAGACACCGTTGGCGCCGGGGATTCCTTCATGGCCGCGCTGCTGTCCGGCGTGGTGGACCGCGGCCTGGACGGCGCGCAGAACCGGGCAAACCTGCGGGCGCTCCCGGCCGAGGGGCTCGCCGCGCTCCTCGCCCACGCCTCGCGCGCTGCGGCGGTGACCGTGTCCCGGGCCGGCGCCAATCCGCCCACCCGGGCGGAGCTCAACCGCGCCGAAGCAGCAGCGGAAGCCGAAGTTCCCACCACCTGAGAGGCAGCCATGACATCGCCGGGCCCGTTTACGAACCTGCCGGACGTGCCCACGTTCGGGCTCACCAGCCGGTCGTTCGAGGACGGCGGGACCCTGCCCCCGCCGCAGCGCAGCGGCAGGATGCATGCCGGAGGCGCCGACGAGTCCCCGCAGCTGAGCTGGACCGGGGCGCCGGACGGGACCAGGAGCTACGCCGTCACCGTCTTCGATCCGGATGCTCCGGGCGCCGGCGGGTTCTGGCACTGGGCGGTGCTTAACATCCCGGCGGACGTCACGTCGTTGGTGGAGGGCGCCGGGGCCGAGTCCGGTCCGCAGCTCCCGCCGGCTGCCGTGCAGCTGAAGAACGACGGCGGCTTTCGCGGCTATCTGGGGGCGGCGCCGCCTCCGGGACACGGGCGGCACCGCTATATCGTGACCGTCTATGCGCTGGACGCTGAGGAGCTGCCGGGAGGGGCAGGCACAAAGCCTGCGGGGCTGGGATCCGCACTCGCCCGTCACCTGCTGGGTGCGGCGACGCTCACCGGCGTATACCAGCGCTGAGCCGTCGGCGGAGGCTCCTCGAATAGAACTATTGACAGGACAAAGTCCTGCTCTTATTCTCAAGTAATGGAGCGCTCCAAGTGCGCTCAATCACATCGCCTGTCGCCCCAGGGAGGGTGCAGGGGTGTGGTCCCCATCATCTGGACACGATCGAAGGAGATCACCAGTGAAGAAGTTCTTTTGGCGCCGTGCGGCGGTCGCTGCAGTTGCCATCCCGATGCTTGCCCTGACGGCCTGCTCCAGCCAGGGCGGAAGGGCTCCGGAAGCCAACAGCGGTGGCGGCGGCGGCCAGGCCGTCTCGACTCCGCGCATGAAGGTTGCCCTGGTCACGCACGCCCCGGCGGGCGACACCTTCTGGGACACCGTCCGGAAGGGCGCCGAGGAGGCCGCCGCCAAGGACAACGTGGAGCTCCTCTACACGAACGATCCCGAAGCTGGCCGGCAGGCGCAGCTGATCCAGCAGGCCGTGGACCAGAAGGTGGACGGGATCGCCGTCACCCTGGCCACGCCCGGCGCGCTGAAGGATTCCCTCAAGAAGGCCTCTGATGCCGGCATCCCCATCGTGAGCCTGAATGCCGGTGAGGACGTCTCCAGGCAGCTCGGGGCGTTTACGCACTTCGGCTCCAACGAGCAACTCGCCGGCCAGGCGGTGGGCGAGAAACTGGCGGCCGAGAACTTTAAGCACCCCATCTGCGTGATTCAGGCGCAGGGTCATGTGGGGCTGGAAGCGCGCTGCGCCGGCGTGAAGTCCAAGGTCCCGGGCACCGAGATCCTGTACGTGAACGGTGCTGACATGACCTCTGTTGAGTCGACGGCAACGGCCAAGCTGCAGGCGGCCAAGGACGCCGATGTCATCATCGGCCTGGGTGCCCCCATTACGCTGACCCTCCTGAAGTCCGTGGCAACCTCGGGCAGCTCGGCCAAGGTCGCCTCCTTTGATCTGAACAAGGAGCTGGCCCAAAAGATCGCGGACGGCACGGTGCTGTTTACGGTGGACCAGCAGCCGTGGCTTCAGGGTTACGAGTCCGTGGACGCCCTGTGGCAGGTGAAGCGGGGCGGCTTCAAGCTCGGCGGCGGGCAGCCGGTACTCACGGGACCCACCATCGTCGACAAGTCCAACGCGGCGGATGTCGTGAAGTTCGCCGACCAGGGAATCCGCTAAAGGCCGGCGACGGTGTGCCTGCGGGCAAAACGGAGGCGTGCCGTTCAGGGTGGGAAACCCGCACTGAACGGCACGCCTTTGCTGCTGGTTTGCGGGAGCTAGTTTGCCTGCAGCACCGGCTCATCATTGATGGCTGCGGCTTCGGGCTCGCCGCCGGCCTGGGCCAGCGTCATGCCCTTGGTTTCCTCGGCCATGAACAGGCAGACGAAGAACCCGATGGCGGTCAGCACCGCGGCGACAAGCATGGTGGGGCCGATGCCCCAGTAAGCCAGGCCGAACGGCAACGCGAACGTTCCGAGGGCCGCGCCGATGCGGCTCACTGCGGTGGTGATGCCGACGGCACTGGCCCGGACATGGGTCGGGAAAATCTCGCTCGGGTAGGCCCATTCCAGGATGCTGGGCCCGCCGGAGAACAGGGCGTAGGCCACGAAGCAGCCCACAATGATGGCCACGGGAGCCGACGGGAAGAGGCCCAGGATGAACAGCGGGATGGCCATCAGGGCGAAGCACCAGATGATGAGCGGCCGGCGGCCCCAGGACTCGATGAGTTTCAGCGCCGGGATGCAGCCGGCCAGGAACACCATGTCGATGACGACGGAACCGAGGTTGGAAAGGTTGCCTTCGCCCATGCCGAATGACGACAGGATCGTGGGGCCGAAGGTAAAGATGGCGAACAGCGGGCCCACCTGCAGGGCGTAGAAAGAGCTGCAGAAAATGATGCGCTTGAGGTAGGGCCGGCGCAGCAGCACGCGGAGATCGACCTTCTTTTTGGCGGCAGGGGTGTCATCAGCTGTTTCAAAGACCACGTGGTCGACGTTCAGCTGGTCTGAGAGGGCGGCGCGAAGCGCCAGCTTGGCGTCGGCCTTGCGTCCGTTGTGCAGCAGCCAGCGCGGGGACTCCGGTGTCCCCAGCCGCATGAGCATGACAACGGTGCCCAGCACGGCGGCGGTGAGCAGGATCCAGCGCCAGGAGCCGGCACCGAATGCTTCGAAGATGACGAACCCGACGAGGGATGCCAGGGCTGCGCCGATGAACCAGCCAACCTGGAGTACGCCAAGCATCTGCCCGCGGCGCTTCCGGGGGAGCCACTCTGCCAGGAGGGAGTTGGCAATCGGGTAGTCCGCGCCGATGGCCAGGCCTGCGATGAAGCGCAGGATGATCAGCTGCAGGGAATCCTGGACGAAGAACTGCAGCACTGACACGATCACCAGCGCCCACAGGTCAATCGTGTACATCAGCTGCCGCCCGATCCGGTCGGTCAGCGGACCCAGCAGGACAGCGCCAAAAAAGATACCGACGAGGGCCGAGGCCCCGATCAGGCTGGTTTCGAGCTCCGTTGTGTGGAAATCGGCCGAAATGCCCACCAGGGCGATCGCAATGATGCTCAGGATGTAGCCGTCAAGGATCGGACCTCCCATGCAGGCAGCGACGAGCTTCTTGTGGAACCGCGTGAACCGCGCTTCATCGATGGCGACGTGTATGTTCATGAATCCTTCTCACCTGGGTGGGGGAATGAGGCATCAGGTGTTGGATCAATCGTCGACAGGTTGGCAACACTTGATATATCAGGAGCGTAATGTGGGTCCCATCACAGGTCAATAGAAATTCGTAAGTTACGTGGCGCTGATGTAGCTGCTGAATCCGCTGACATGGCCGGCCATGAGCGCCGTTGCCTTGGCCTCGTCCTTGGTGAGGATTGCCTGGATGACTCCATCCAGCTCAACGATGTGCTGCAGTATCAGCGGGCGCCGCTCCAGCATCAGGCCCTGGATTCTGGTCCACAGATTGGCGTAGCGGATGAGGATTTCTTCCATGTGCCGGTTGCCGGCAGCCCGGTAAACCAGCTGGTGCACGGCCAGATCCAGGCGCATCAGATCGCTCTGATCCACGGTGGCGGCTTCCAGTGAGCGGATCACCTCGGAGTACTTCCCAAAGGTCTGGAGGGCGTCTGTCCGCGCCTTCCTGGCGGCCAGTCCTGCCGCAACCGGTTCCAGCGCCTGACGCACCTCGGATATCTCCTCAAGGTCGGCAAGGTCGACCGGTGCGGCGAATGCGCCTTTTCGTGCATGGGAAACGATCAGATGGTCATTTTCGAGCCGCTTCAACGCAGCCCGGATGGGGGTGCGCCCCATCTGCATTTCCTTCGACAGTTGGGTTTCATTGATCGACGCGTTGGGCCGGATCCCCAGCATGATGACCCTGTCTGCTATCACCCGGTAGGCCACGTCCTCCAGGGACTCTTCTGTACCGCCGGTCTTTCCGGCCATGGGGATGTCCAGCATTGAGACCTACCTTTCTCCCCGCCCGCGGAGCGTCCGGCGCGTTGGACCTGCATTCCAAAGTCACAACTACGATACCCGCGGGCCGGAGGCGACCATGCGAATCAGGAAAGCCTGCCAGCTGATGGCTGGCAGGCTTTCCGTTTGTGAGTCTGTTGTTGGTCCGGAGGTTACGGGCTGACCAGCGACGCGGCCAGGGCTGCGTCTGCGTCCTTCAGGACCTTCGAGGCGACTTCGAGGCCTTCGATGCGGCCGAGTTCGACGTCTTCGTGCTCGATGTTGACGAGCATGTTGGGGTCTACTTCGTGGAGGGCGCGGAGGAACTCGGTCCAGTAGGCGGTGTCGTGGCCCTTGCCGAGGGCGACGAAGTCCCAGGCGGCCGGCTTGGGCCATTCGTTGGCCCACTCGTCGCCGCCGAGGTTGGTGCGGTTCTCCTCCGGGGAAAGCCGGCGGAAGCGGTTGTCCAGGACGCCGTAGACCGCGGCGGTGTCCTTGTTGACGCGCACGTCCTTGGCCGCGGCGTGGAAGACCAGCGGGCCGAGTTCGCGGACCACGGCCACCGGGTCCATCTGCTGCCAGAACAGGTGGGAGGCGTCCAGTTCGACGCCCACGTGGGTGGCGCCGGTCAGTTCGACGAGCCTGTACACGTCGGCGGGGTTGAAGACGAGGTTCTGCGGGTGCAGTTCCAGGGCGACCCTGACGCCGAGGTCGGCGGCAAGCCGGTCGGTTTCCTTCCAGAAGGCGGCGGCGACGCCCCACTGGTAGTCCAGGACGTCCAGGGCCGCGGAGTTCCAGGCGTTGACGATCCAGTTCGGCACGGTGGCGCCGGGTTCCCCGCCGGGCAGGCCGGACATGGTGACCACGCGGTTCTGTCCGAGGCGGTGGGCAAGGCGGATGGAGCGGCGGATGTCCTCGGCATGCTTGTCGCCGATCACGCGGTTGGGGTGCAGCGGGTTGCCGTTGCAGTTCAGTCCCGCGATCGAGACGCCGGTGCCTTCGAAGATCGCGAGGTAGTCGTCGCGGGCGGCGTCGCTTTCGAGGATGTCATCGAAGGTGGGGACGTGGACGGCGGGCAGGAACCCGCCTGAGTTGATTTCGATGCCGGTCAGGCCCAGTTCGGCGACGACCTTCAGGGCCTCGGCCAGCGGGCGGTCGTGCAGGATCGCGTTGTAGACGCCAAGCTTCATAGCGTGATCTTCTTTCCGTTGTTCAGGGCGGATTCGGTGACCGCGGCGAGCAGTTCCATGTTGCGGACGCCTTCGTCGAAGGTGGCGCAGCGCGGCAGGGATTCCGCTTCGCCCAGTCCTGCGACCTCTTCGAGGAACGCCCGCGACTGGTAGGCGAAGGCGTCGTTCTGGCCGAAGCCGACTTCGGGGGCGTCCATGGCGAGGCCGCCGGCGATGTAGGGGTGGCCGGGGCCGAGGATGACCTGGCGGTAGCCGCTCTCGTGGCCGGAGCCGTCGTTGAGGAACAGCTGGACCTCGCCGGGGCGGCGCTGGTCGAACTTGGCGGAGCCGTTCTCGCAGAAGACCTCGAAGTTGAGGCTGTTGGCGTGGCCGGCCGCGACGCGGGAGACTTCGAAGCTGCCGGCACCGTTTTCGAACTCGGCATTAAAGGCGGCGTAGTCGTCGTTCTCCACGGCCTCGAAGGTGTCGCTGACCGCAACGTGGTCGTGGCCCATGACTGCGGCGAGCGGCAGCGGCCGCTTGTCGATCGCGGTGGTCAGGCGGCCGCCGCTGATGGACTTGATGTCGCCGCAGAGGAACTCGGAAACATAGGCCAGGTGGCTTCCGACGTCGGCCAGCGCGCCGGAGCCGGGACCGCCCTTGTAACGCCAACTCATGGGGGCCGACGGGCTGAAGCCGTAGTCCGTCCAGTAGCGGCCGCTGAAGTGCAGGACGCTGCCCAGGGTTCCGTTCCGGATGAGGTCGCGGATGTAGGCGATGCCCGGGGTGCGGCGGAAGGTGAATCCGATGCGGGCGATCGAAGAGGCGTTCCGGGCGGCGTCGGCCATTGCCCGGGCGTCTTCCAGGGTGTCGCTCAGGGGTTTCTCGCACAGCACGTGCTTGCCTGCCGCGAGGAGGCCTTCCACAACTTCCCGGTGCAGCGAGTTGGCGATGACGACGCTGACCACGTCGATGTCATCAGCCTCGGCGATGGCCTGCCACGAGGTGTCGTTGCGTCCGTAGCCGAAGCGCCGCGCGGCGAGGGAGCCGAACTCCGGGTTCACGTCGCCGATGGAGACCAGCCGGATCGGCGGCAGAACGGGGTTGTACAGGGCGGATGCGGTGCGGAAGGCGGCGGCGTGGGCCTTGCCGGCCATGCCCGCCCCGATGACGGCTACGCCGATATCTTTGGGCATTGGTTTTCTCCTTTGAAACGGCTTTGCGGGACTCGGCCGCTGTGACGTGTGACGCAAAATGGAGCGCTCCATAGAAACGATAGGGGCCCGACTTTGTCCTGTCAATATCCCAAGAACGCCCCTGCGTGGGTGACAATTGCAGGGTGACCCAGGAGACCGGCAAACGCCCAAACATTTACGACGTTGCCTCCGCGGCCGGGGTATCGAAATCCCTGGTCTCGTTGGTCCTGCGCGGTGCGCCCGGCGTCTCCGCCGCCCGCCGCGCCGCCGTCGAGGAAGCCATCGAACGGCTGAACTACCGCCCAAGCCGGGCGGCGGCCACCCTGGCCGGAAACCGGTCCCGGACCATCGGCGTCGTTCTGGATGACTACCGGAATCTCTGGTTCGTGGGCCTGCTGGGAGGGCTGCACGATGAGCTCGCCCCCCTCGGTTTCCGCGTGGCTGTGGCTGACCCGTCCTTCAATGCCCACCTGGACCGGACCCCGGTGGACGGCCTCATGTCATTGCGGGTGGACGGCATTGTGATCGCGACCGAGCCCACGGAGGAGATGTTCGCGGCCGTCGACGTTCCTGCGGTGGTGGCGGGCAACCGGGACGTCGTTGTTCCGGGGGCGGATGTTGTCGCCAATGATGATCAGGCCGGCGGCCGGCTGGCCACCGAGCACCTGATCGGATTGGGGCACCGGGACATCGGGCACGTGACCGGCGGGGGCGGCGCCGCCCGGCTGCGGGCCTGGGGGTATGAGGCTGCGATGCGCGAGCACGGGCTGCGGCCGCACACCGTGCAGGGGCACGGCCTGACGATGGAGCCGGACGGCTACGAGGGGGCGCTGAGGCTGCTGGATGAAAACCCGGCGCTGACTGCGATTTTTGCCGCCAACGACGTGATGGCCATGGGTGCGGCCGCGGCGGCGCGGGACCGGGGGCGGCGGATTCCGGAGGATCTGTCCCTGATCGGCTACGACAATTCGCCGCTTGCCTCAGCGAACCTGCTGCGCCTGACCACCATCGACGGCCGCAACGGTGAGGTGGGTGCCGGGGCTGCAAAGGCCCTGCTGGACCGCATGGAGAATCCGGAGCTGCCGGTGCGGACGGAGCTTGTGGACCCGGAGCTGGTGGTCAGGACCTCGACGGCGCCGCCTGCCTGACCTTACAAGAAAGGCGACCCCCACCCGCACGGGCGGGGGTCGCCGTCGTTCTCCAGTGCCGTTATGCAGACTAGAGTGCGCCCTGCGCGCTGGTGCCTGCCGGAATGGCGGCCAGCCGCGTCACTTCCACCGGCTCCGCCAGGAGCCCCTCAAGCGAGATGTTCAGGCGCTTGACGGGGTCGCCGGCGCCGTGGGCATCGAGGAGCGCTGCGCTTTCCCACTTTTCGATCATCACGATCTGGCCGTTCGGGGCCTCGTGGATGGCGTACAGAATGCAGCCGGGCTCCTCGTGCACCTCCGCGATGGCGGGGGAGAGCGCGGCCACGACGTCATCGAAGGCACCTTCCTTGGGCGTGAACATGGCGGTGACAACTACGGTCATGGGTTTTCCTTTTCTTATCGGGCTACGGACTTGCGGGCTACGGAGCGGTCCGGTGCGGCGCAGCTGCTGCGCGGCACGAAATCCGCCTTCACTTCGATGGTTCTGGCGCCGGCGGGGAGCCGGCCCTGCATCCGTCCAAGGACGAGTTCGAGGGAATGTACCGCGAGCATGCCGATCGGCTGCCGGATCACGCTGAGCGGGGGGCTTGTCAGTTCGGTCCACGGATTGTCGTCAAAGACGATAACCGAGAGGTCGTCGGGGATGCGAACGCCCATCTGAACGAGGCGCCGCACTGAGCTTTGCACCTGGGCGGTGTTTGCCACGATCAGTCCGGTGGGGGCCTCGGGAAGCGCAAGGAGGGACCCGACGGCGTCGCCCCCGCCATCGCCGCGGAAGGGGACGTCCCGGACCAGCATGGGGTCAAGGCTTATCGATGCGCTTTCGAGGGCAGCCCGGTAGCCGCCGATTCGTGAACGTCCCGTGGATGTGCTGGCGGGTCCGGTGATCAGGCCGATCCGCTCGTGGCCGAGGGCGATGAGGTGGTCGGTGGCGCGCCGGGCCGAGTCGGAGTTTTCGATGCTGACCACGTCGACGTCGCCGAGATCCGCAATGGCGCGGTCAACGAACACCACGTTGACCCCGAGGTCCCGCAGGCGGTCCCATTTTTCGACGTTTCCGCCCGTTGGCGTGGCAATGACGCCACCCACCGAACGGTCCAGGAGCGTATCAAGGGACTCGGCCTCAAGGTGCGGGTCCTCCTGGGTGGTCATCACCACCACCTGCACCCCGTGGCTGCGGGCCTCCCACACCACGCGGTCCGCCAGTTGGGCGAAGAACGGGTTGGCGAGGTCGGTAACCACCAGGCCGACGGTGAGGGCATGGCCGGCGCTGAGTTCGCGCGCCGCAGCGCGGGGACGGTACCCGAGTTCACTGATGACATTCAGGACCTGTTCGCGCTTGGCCGGCGCAACCGGGCCGGACTCGGGGTTCAGCACCCGCGACACCACGGACACCGAGACTCCCGCCGCTGCCGCCACATCGCGGATAGTGGGCGCCTTCTTCAATGCTCCTCCTTGCGGCCGGTGGGTTTCACCGACGTCTGTTGACACAGCTTAACACTGACTGGTACAAAAGTGGAACCGGTTCCACCCGGTAATGCAGATCACAACATCTGCTAGCCCAGATCACACTTAGCTGCGACGACGAGGTGCTCCATCCCCGGATGGAAAGCTATCCCGCTTCGGTCAGTCATCAATCAGAGAGCTCCCCATGAACCTTCACAAGCTTCTTAGCGACCGCGAGAACCAGGGCCGCCCCATCCGCGTAGGGCTGATCGGCGCCGGCCGGTACGGCACCATGTACCTGGCGCAGGCGAACAACATCCCGGGCATCCATGTTGTGGCCATCGCTGACATCAATGTGAAGCGGGCAGAAGGCGCCTTCGAGCTGGTCGGCTGGCCGAAAGACCAGATCGCACCGGATATCGCCACCGCCCTCAAAAACCGCTCCACCACCATCGTGGCAAACGCCGACGAGCTGTTCGACGTCGACATCGACGTCATCGTTGAAGCCACCGGCAACCCGATCGTCGGCGTGAAGCACGCGCTGCGGGCGATCGAAACGAAGAAGCACATTATCATGGTCACGGTCGAGGCCGACGCACTGGCCGGTCCGGCCCTCGCCAAGCGCGCGGAAGAGGCCGGCGTCGTCTATTCCATGGCGTACGGCGACCAGCCCGCACTCATCATGGAACTGGTGGACTGGGCCCGGACCAGCGGCTTCGACGTGGTCTGCGCCGGCAAGGGCGCCAAGTACCTCGAGCACTACCACGAGATGAACCCGGACAACGTGTGGGAAAACTGGGAGTTCTCCAAGGAGCTCACCGACTCCGGCCAGCTGAACCCGTACATGCACACCTCCTTCCGTGACGGCACCAAGGCGTCCATCGAGATGGCCGCCGTCGCCAACGGCGCCGGCCTCACGCCGTCGGACAACGGACTGAGCTTCACTCCGGGTGACGTGGAGGAGATTGCCACGATCTGCCGCCCGGCCGACGTCGGGGGAGCCCTGGCGCACGAGGGAAGCGTCGATGTCATGTCCAGCGTCAACCGCGACGGCAGCTGGATCAGCCACAACACCCAGGAAGGCGTCTTCGTCGTCGTCAAAGCAACCAACGGTTACGTCTCCGGCTGCTTCAACGAATACCCCTGGCACCCGGACCCCACCGGCCAGTACGCAGCGCTGTACCGGCCGTACCACTACGTGGGCCTCGAACTGAACATGTCCATCGCCAACGCAGCCCTCCGCGGCATCGCCACCGGCTCGCCCGTCGGCTTCTTCGGCGACGTCGTTGCCACCGCCAAGAAGGACCTGAAGGCCGGCGAATTCCTCGACGGCGAGGGCGGCTTCACCGTCTGGGGCAAGCTCGTCTCAGCCAGGCACTCCGTGGCGATCGGCGCATTGCCGGTGGCACTCGCCCACCACGTTGAACTGCGTGCAGACATCGCCAAGGGCGCAACCGTCCGCTGGGAGGACGTCATCATGGACGAGTCCCTCTCCCAGGCCCTTGAACTGCGCCGCGAAACGGAAGCGCTCGTCTCGGAAGCCGCCCTGAGCGCCTGATCATCCGCTTTACCCAGACTCCTTCCAATGAAGAAAGGCATCACATGAACACCAAGACCCGCGCCCTCACCGGAGTGCTGGCCACCACCCTCGCCGCCACTCTCCTCGCCGGATGCGCTTCCGGAGCGCCGGGCGGGGGTGCGCCGGTGGCCAAGATCCAGCTGTCCATCCCGGACCCGCTGACCTCCTCGGTGGGCGTCTCGGCCCAGCACTTCGCCGACCAGGTCAAGAAGACCTCCAACGGCTCAGTGGTTGTCACCGTGGTGCCCAACGGGACCAGCTTCAGCGGAGACCAGAACGCCGCCGTCACCAGG
This sequence comes from Arthrobacter sp. NPDC056691, assembly GCF_042791415.1. Taxonomy (NCBI): domain Bacteria; kingdom Bacillati; phylum Actinomycetota; class Actinomycetes; order Micrococcales; family Micrococcaceae; genus Arthrobacter; species Arthrobacter sp. NPDC056691. The sequence continues at coordinate 46,635 of NZ_JBHTXX010000012.1, read as the reverse complement.
CTGCAGGGCGGGTCCCTGGACGCGCTGATCCTGTCGACGTCGGTGTACGCGTCCGTGGTCCCGGAAATGAACGCCATCAGCATCCCCTACCTCTTTGACGACACGAAGGAGGAGGCAGCGTTCCTGGCAGGAAAGCCCGGCGACATGCTGAAGGAAAAGCTCAAAGAGAAGAACACGGTGGCGCTGTCCTTCCTCACCCGGACCGGCCGCCAGATCACCAACTCCGAACGGCCCATCGAGCAGCCGTCAGACCTCAAGGGCCTGAAGATCCGCGTTCCCGGCAACCCGCTGTGGACCGACTTCTTCGGCAAGCTGGGCGCCAGCCCCACCACCATGGCGTTCTCCGAGGTGTTCACCGGCCTGCAGACCGGAACCATCGACGGACAGGAAAACCCGATCGAGGTGCCGTGGACCAACAAGTTCTCCGAGGTCCAGAAGTACGTCTCGCTGACGCACCACATCAACGACGCCTGGGTCCTTGCCCTGTCCTCCAAGAAGTGGGACTCGCTCAACGATGACCAGAAGAAGGCCCTGACGGACGCCTCGGCCGAGACCGCCACCTTCAAGACGGCGTACGACGCCGAGCAGTCGGAAAAGCAGCTGGCCGAGCTTACCGCCAAGGGCATGAAGGCCAACGAGCCCACCGCCGCCGGGCTTGAGCAGTTCAAGGCCGTGTCCAAGAGCCTCTACCCGGACTTCTCGAAGCTGATCGGCAAGGAATTCTTCGACCAGGCGATTACCGCAGCCAAGTAGAACCCGGTGAGGGCCGGAGCGCAGTCCGGCGCTCCGGCCCTCAGCCCCACATCCCGCACGCAGCATCCCCGCACTCAGCATCCCCTCACTCAGCATCCCGCTCTCAACGTTGACAGTCTGGAAGAACATGGAACATACACTCGCACCCAAGGAACTCGAAGAGGTCCTTCCGTCTGATGCGGAAGAGATCCTCCACCACGGGCACGTTGCACCGCGCTGGAGCGGGGCCGTCTGGCTGGACAAGGCCCTGGAATGGACTGTCGGCGCGGCGATCCTCGCCGAACTCGTCGTGATCCTGCTGAACATCATGGTCAGGGTGGTCACCGGGGATTCCGTGCTGTGGACCCAGGAAGTGTCTGAAATTGCGCTCCTGACCATCGCCTTCATCGGCGGTGCGATCGCCTACCCCAAGGGTGCGCACATGGCCGTCCAGGCCCTGATCATGCGGCTTCCGGTCAGCTGGAAGCCCTACCTGGCGGCCCTCGTCGACTGCCTCGTCTTCGTCATGAGTGCGGGTGCCTTTGCCCTCTTCGTTCCCACCCTCGTCCAGCAACTCGAGGAAAAGACGCCTATCCTCCAGCTGCCGGTGTTCTGGGTCTCGCTGCCCTTCTCGGTTGGCATGGTGCTCATTGCCTGGTTTGCCGTCCTGAAACTCTGGCGGCAGCCGCGCCGCGCCGTCCTGGTCGGGGCGGGGATCACCGCCGTCCTGGCCGCCGTCGTTGTCCTGTCCCAGCCGCTGTTCTACTACGCCTCGCCCAACCTCCTCCTCGGCGTGGTCCTGGTTGCCCTGTTCGCCCTGCTGTTCCTCGGCCTGCCCATCGCGTTCGTCCTGGCGCTGGCCTCCGGCATCTACCTCTACCTCGGCGGGATCTCCGAGGTCAGTGCCATCCCGATCGGCATGGCCTCCGGGGCCAAGGGCTTCGTGCTGCTGGCCATCCCGTTCTTCATCCTCGCCGGAACCGTCATGAACTCCGCCGGCCTGACCCTGCCGCTCGCCAAGCTGGTGGACGCACTCATCGGGCACCTGCGGGGCGGTCTCCTCCAGGTGGTCGTCGTGACCATGTACATCTTCTCCGGCATCTCCGGGTCCAAGGTTGCGGACGTCGCCGCCGTGGGCACCACCATGCGCGGCATGCTCGAGGAACGAAAGTACCCGCGCGGCGAGGTGGTCGCGGTGCTCTCCGCCTCGGCCATCATGGGTGAGACCATCCCGCCGAGTATCGTCCTGCTCATCATGGGCTCCATCACCACGATCTCCACCACCACCCTGTTCCTCGCCGGCTTTGTTCCGGCAGCCTTCCTGGCCCTCGTGGTCATGGCGCTCGTTTTCCTCCGCGCAAAGAAGCAGGGCGGCGTCTCCAGCCCCAAGGCCACCTGGCGTGCGCGCGGTTCCGCCACGTTCTTCGCCATCCCCACGCTGCTGCTTCCGGTGGGCATGGTGGTGGGCATCCTGAGCGGCTTCGCCACCCCCACCGAGGTGTCATCGGTCGCCGTCGCCTACGCCTTCATCCTTGCCGCCGCCTACCGGCGCGGCAGCAGGCGGCTGCTGGGCGATACGCTGCGGGAAACGACGACGACGGCGGGCATGGTTCTGTTCATCATCGCTGCCGCGTCGCCGCTGGCCCAGACGCTTGCCCTCGCCGGTGTGTCCCAGCAGATCCACGACCTCATGTCCGGGCTGGGCGACTCGCCCATCCTCTTCATGCTGTTCACCGTGGTGCTGCTGGTCATCATGGGCCAGCTGCTCGAGGGCCTGCCCGCCGTCCTGATCTTCGCGCCGCTGCTCCTTCCCATCGCCACCGAATTCGGCGTCAATCCGGTGCAGTACGCCATGGTGCTGATCATCTCCATGGGCATCGGGTCATTCGCCCCGCCGGCCGGCGTCGGCTTCTACGTCGCCTGCGCAACCGGCCTCGAGACCGTGGAAAAGAGCCTCAAGCACTTCTGGCCCTACCTCATCGCTGTCTTCATCGGGCTGCTGGTGCTGGCCGCCGTTCCGTGGTTCAGCACCTTCCTGCCTGCCGTGGCCGGACTCATCCCCTTCTAACGAACTTCCCTTTCCAAAGAACATGAGCACAGTGACAGATACACAGAACCTCATCCCGGACCTCCCCACGTCCGTTGCCCTGCTGGGCACCGGACCCATGGGTGCCCCGATCGCCAGGAACATCCTCGCCGGCGGCGTTCCCCTCACGCTCTGGAACCGCACCGCGGAAAAAGCCAGGGCCATCGAAGGGGGACGCGTGGCTGCCACCCCGGCCGGGGCCGCCGCCGAGGTTGTCCTGACTGTTTTGCCGGACCTGCCGCAGGTTGCTGACCTCTTGTCCGGTGAGGACGGACTGCTGGCCGGATGGCGGGCCGCCGGCATCGAGAAACCGGTTCTGGTGGTCCACGGAACGGTTTCCCCCGTGGCGATTGCCCGGTTCGCCGAGGACTGCCGCCGCCAGCACGGGGTCACGGTGGTGGACGCCCCGCTCAGCGGCGGAACCATAGGCGCCGAGGAGGGCCGGCTGAGCACCATGGTGGGAGGACCCGCCGACGTTGTGCAGCGACTCCTGCCGCTCTTCGGGCTCTACAGTTCCACCGTCATCCGCTTCGGTGAAACCGGCGCGGGGTCCACAGTGAAGGCGTGCAACCAGATCGTCGTCTCCGCCACCGTCACGGCTCTGGCCGAGGCGATGGCCGTGGCCACCGCCAGCGGGCTCGACCTCGCGCAGGTGCAGTCGATTCTGGCCGGCGGGCTGGCGAATTCGGAGGTGCTCCGGCAAAAGGGCCAGCGCTGGATTGACGGGGAGTTCGACGGCGGCGGCTCGGCGAAGAACCAGCTGAAAGACCTGAACTTCATCGCCGAGATCGCCAAGGACACAGGCCTGAAGCTGCCTCTGTCCGCCAGCGTCCGCGGTGCCTTCGAGCTCATGGTCGCCGCGGGCGACGGCGACCTGGACCATACCGGGATCTACCGGACGGTCCTCGGCCAGGGACTATAGGCCCGTCCGGGCACCTTATGAGTCCATAAGGCGCCGGGCGTGCTCGGCCTCGGACGGATCGAGCTCACCCGGTCCGGCGCCCAGGAACTCCCAGCGGCTGGTGCGGCCGTCCGGGCCGATGAGGCTCCCCTGGCGGAGCGCGTCCTCGATGCGGCCGCGGACAACCGCTTCATCGGCCGGTTCCGTGGCGAAGATGATCCGCAGGCTGACGGTGTCGCCGTTCCTCTCGGGCCGGGTGTGGTGGGGCGCCAGCGGGCAGGGCGGCGGATGGTCCCAGCTTCCGCACAGCCCAAGGGTGACGGCGGCACCCAAAGCGCGCAGGTCGCCGTCGGCCTTCATCACCACGGTGGCCTGGTGTACGAACGCCGCCCGCATGGCGTCATTCCCCCTCAGTGGCACGGAGGTGCTCGAGCAGGGCGTCCAGGATCGGCAATTGGCCCTTGACCAGCTTGATGCGGGCTTCGGATTCAGCGATCCATTCGGCGCGGTCGATCTCGGGGAAGTCCTGGACGGTTCCCGACCCCTTGGGCCACTCCAGCGGAAAGGTGTTGCTCAGGATTTTCTCGGGCGCGAAGGCGGATGCGGCCGTGAATACGGTGATGAGCTTGCCGGAGGGCTGCTTGAAGGTTCCGAGCAGCACGTAGTCCGCGGAAGGTGCCGGGACCCCCATTTCCTCGGCAAACTCGCGCTGCGCCGCCGCCAGCGGATCCTCATCTTCAAGGTACTCGCCCTTGGGAATCGACCAGGCGTGCTGGTCCTTGCGCTCCCAGAAGGGCCCGCCCATGTGGGCGATCCACACTTCCAATGCAGTTCTGCCGTCCCGCCGGTACAGCAGAAGGCCCGCGCTCCTGACCGCCATGTTGCCCTCCTGCCCCAAGGCTACCCTTGGCTGCGCGGCAACGGCTGGCGGTTGCTGTGCCCGGCGAGCAGAATGGCCGCCACGTTGGTGGCGACGATGATCGCGATGCACAACCGTTGATCGCGCCCAACCGTTGATCCTGCCCCCTGCACAGGGGAAACTGGAAAAACGAGCGGGAGGAGTCTGTCATGCGCAAGAGAACAGCCTGGATTATTGGAGCAGCCGTTGCTGCGGCGGCTCTGGGAGGAGCGTCGGTGGCCGCTGCTTCCGTCAACCCCTTCGACGACGAATCAACCACCAACGGCAGCACGGAGCAGCCGCTGAATCAGACCGACCGCGACAAGGCAGTCGACGCCGCGATGGCCAAGGTGGGGTCCGGGCAGGTGACCGAGGTCGAGCGGGGCGACAGTGCCGGTTCCTCGTATGAGGTGGAGATCCGCAAGGCCGACGGGTCCGAGGTGGAGGTCAACATCGGTGCCGACTTCCAAGTCCTGAGCCAGAGCGCGGACGACTGACACAACCAGCGAGTTTTTGTCCAGATATCGCGAGGAAATGGCGCTTTAGCTCGCGATATCTGGACAAAAACTCCTGCCAGTTTGCGGCGCGTTTCAGATCAGGATGGTTCCTTCGAGGGGAGGACTGGGAGGTTCATGTGGAAACCGTCAATCAGCTCCTTGATTCCATCAAGGACGTGGGCCGCGACGCGGTGCGCGGAGGCTATTCCCGGCCCGTCTACTCGACGGCGGAACTCGACCTGAGGGCGTGGTTCATCGAACGGGCGCTCCAGCGCGGCCTCGCCGTCGAGACCGACCGCAACGGCATCATCTGGGCCTGGTGGGGTAAACCCCAAGACGGTGCGCTGGTTACGGGGAGCCACCTCGATTCAGTGCCCGGCGGCGGTGCGTTCGATGGCCCGCTTGGCGTCGCGTCGGCACTCGCCGCCGTCGACATCCTGATGGCCCGCGGAACGGTGCCGGCCCGGTCCCTGGCCATCACGGTGTTCCCGGAGGAGGAGGGCTCCCGGTTTGGTGTGGCCTGCCTCGGATCCCGCCTCCTCACCGGAGCCATCGACGTGGACAAGGCGCGGAACCTGCGCGACGGCGACGGCAACACCTTTGCGGACGCCGCACGGCTGAACGGCCTCGATCCCCGCCACGTCGGTCCGGATCCCCACGCCCTGGCTCGGATCGGGGATTTTGTAGAACTGCACGTCGAACAGGGCAAGGGCCTGGGCAACGGCGGCCCGGCCATCGCCGTCGGACGTTCCATCCTGGGGCACGGCCGGTGGAAGCTGAGCATCAGCGGCCAGGGCAACCACGCCGGGACCACCCTGATGGCCGACCGTGCGGATCCGATGGTCGCAGCGGCGCAGATCATCGTCGCCGTACGCGATGCCGCTGCAACGCAGCCGGACGCTCGGGCCACGGTGGGACGCCTGACGCCGGTACCCGGCGGAACCAACGTCATTGCCTCCCGTGTGGACATGTGGCTCGACGCGAGGCATCCCGACGACGCCGTGACCGCCCGGCTGATCGAATCGATCTTCGGCGCCGCCCGGCAGATAGCTGCCGGTGAGGGGTGCTCCGTTGCCCTCACCGAGGAGTCCTACAGCGGCACTGTCCACTTCGATCCCGGCCTGACCCGGCGAATCAGCAGGATCCTGCCCGGCGCCCCGGTGCTCGCCACAGGTGCCGGCCACGACGCCGGCGTGCTGTCGGCCTATGTGCCGTCCGCGATGCTGTTCGTCCGCAATCCCAGCGGCATCTCGCATTCCCCCGAAGAGTATGTTGCCGACGAGGACGCCAACACCGGTGCCGAGGCGCTCGCGGATGTCCTTGAGGGCCTGCTGTGAAGGGCATCTGGTGCGAAACGGCGGTCATCGGTGGCGACGGCGGTTCAGCCGCGGCATCCGGCGTCCGGCTTGAAGTGCAGGACGGCCGCATCTCCAAAGTCACTGCCGGCGTCCCTCCCCAAGCTACTGACCAGAGGCTGCACGGTGTGGTGTTCCCCGCGGCGGCCAACGCGCATTCGCATGCGTTCCACAGGATCCTGCGGGGCCGGACCCATGCGGGGCGCGGGGACTTCTGGGTGTGGCGGGAACAGATGTATCGAAGCGCTGCCGAGCTGACGCCTGAGAGGTACGAAAAGCTCGCCACTGCAGTCTTCGCCGAGATGGTGGTTTCCGGCTTCAGCAGCGTGGCGGAGTTCCACTATGTCCACCACAGGCCCGGCGGGAAGCCCTACGCCGAGCCGCACGCCATGGAACTGGCGCTTGCCCGCGCGGCCGCAGCCGCCGGCATCCGGCTGACGCTGCTGGACACCCTGTACCTGGCCGGGGGCATCCACTCGCCGCTCAGCCCGGAACAGGCACGGTTCGGCGACGCCGGCGCCCAAGGCTGGCTGGAACGGCTCGCTTCGCTTCGGCAAGTGATAGCGGAGACCTTTTCCCCGGACCTGATCAGCGTGGGCGCAGCCCTGCACTCCGTGCGCGCAGTACCGGAGGAAGCCTTCAAAATCGTCGCCCGGCAGTTGCCGGCCGACATTCCGCTCCACATCCACCTGAGCGAGCAACCCGCAGAGAACCGCGCGTGCCTGGAGAGTTACGGGGTCACCCCGGCCGGGCTGCTTGACCGGCACGGGCTGTTGTCCCGGCGGCTTTCCGTTGTCCACGCCACCCATCTTTCGGCGGAGGATGTCCACCTCCTCGGAGAAGCAGGCGTCACTGCCGTCCTGTGCCCCACCACCGAAGCCGATCTCGCGGACGGGATCGGACCTGCGCGCTCGCTGTTCGACGCCGGTGCGAAGATCGCCCTGGGCACTGACCAGCACGCGAACATCGATCCCTGGGCTGAAATGCGCGCCCTCGAATACGGGGAACGCCTCGGGTCCCATCAGCGGGGCCGGTTCTCGCCACAGGAACTCCTCCACGCCGCCACGGCCGGTGCCTCGTCGTCGATGGGCACACCCATAGCGTCCGCCATCGGGCCGGGAGCCGTCTGCGACCTCATGGCCGTGGACCCCGACTCGGTCCGGACCGCCGGCTCAAGTCCGCAGCAACTGGCGTACAGCGCCACTGCAAGCGACGTCACGGACGTCGTCATCGCCGGCCAACCAGTGGCTTCCAAAGGCACCCATCTGCGGCTGGGCAGTGTGGGGAGCCTGATGGCCGAGGCGCTCAAGGAGTTCTCCGCCTGAAAGGCCGGGCAGTGCCTGACTGGAACGGGCAGCGCCTGACAAGAGTGGGCAGTGCCGGAAGGTCAGGCGGGTGCCTGTACCCGCACGGACGTCCGTTCCACGGTGGGGCAGTGGATTTTGGCGGCGGCCCTGGCCGGTGGTTCTTCCAGACCCAGCAGGATCCGCACGCCGGCGGCCCCGAGTTCATAGTGCGGGAGCGCCACCGTGGAAAGCGGCGGGCGGAGGTGCGCTGCGATGACTTCCTGGTTGTCGAAGCCGACCACCGCCATGTCCTCCGGGATGGACAGTCCCTGCTCGCGCAGGGCGTCGTAAAGGCCCATCGCCATGCGGTCGTTGTAGCAGTAGACGGCGGTGACGCCGAGTTGCAGCAGCTCCTGTGTGGCTCCGTATCCGCCTTCCTGGTCGGGGTAGGCCTCCAGGACCAGATCCGGGTCGAAGGGAATGCCCGCGTTTTCCAGGGCGCGCTTGTAGCCCTCAAGGCGTCCGTCCTTGGCCGGTGCGGGGGTGGTGGCGTTGATGAACGCGATCCTGCGGTGTCCGTGCCCCAGCAGGATTTCAGTTGCGGATTGTCCGCCCTGCGCCTCATCGGGCACGACGGCCCTCGCGTCCGGGTCCTTCGAGAAGCAGTTCACGAGAACGAAGTCCGCCTCGTGGAGGGACACCGGTACGTCGGTTTCCCGGTGGAACCACGTGGAGTACAGGATGCCACGCACTTTGTACTCCAGCATCATCGTGATGGCGTCGTTCTCGAGGTCCGCGTTGCCTTCGGTGTTGGCAATGAGGAGGGCATAGCCGTGCTTCCAGGCCTCGTCCTGCGCCCCCTGGATGATCTGGCCGGCGAACGGCGTGGTGGCGATGGCGTCGGCCACCAGGCCGATGAATCGGGAAGTGCCGCTGACCAGTGTTTTGGCCAGGGCATTGGGCCGGTAGCCCAGTTTGCTGATTGCATCGCGGACCCGTTTGCGGGTCTCGGCCGAGATGCGGGCGTCCTTTTTCTTGTTGACCACCAGGGAGACGGTCGCCGTCGATACGCCTGCCTCCTCGGCCACCTGACGAAGGGTAACTGGGTGGGCGCGCCCGGATGCCTTCGGGGACCGCGTCCCGCTGACGGGACCACCCGAACTTTTCTCCTTTGAAACCATCTGCCCTCCGTCAGGAGTATATCCGTCTGCGACGGCCGTCATCCCTTGGTCGCCCCGCTCTCCAGGCCCTGGATCATTGCCTTGTTCAGCACCAGGAAGACCAGCAGCAGGGGCGTGATGGTGACGCAGACGGCGGCGAACGTCGCAGTCCAGTCGACCTTGCCCATGGCGCCGATGTAGTTCTGCAGGCCCAGCGGGATCGTCTTCAGTTCCTCGGACAGGACGAAGGTGTTGGCGAAGATGAAGTCGTTCCAGATGAAGATGCTGTTGACCAGCACCACCGTCACGATGGTGTTCAGTGACAGGGGGAGCGTGATCAGCCCGAAGATCCGGTACGGCCCGGCGCCGTCCAGCGAAGCAGCCTCGTACGTTTCCCGGGGGATGTAGTCGAAGAACGAGGAAAACAGGTAGACCGACATTGGCAGCGAGAACCCGGCCAGGGGAATGATCATCGACTGGTAGGTGTCCAGCAGGTTCACCGTGGAGTAGTCGATGAACAGCGGGACCAACGCGATCTGGACAGGAACGATGATGCCGATCATGAACAGCCCGCGGACCAGGCGGCTGAGCCGGAAGCCGAGCACCTGGATGGCGTAGGCGGCCATCATGCCCAGCAGCACGATCAGGATGTTCGCGCCCATGGTGACGATGAAGCTGTTCAGGATGTTCCGGCCAAGGTCGCCGGTTTCGAAGGCCCGGGCGTAGTTCTCCCAGGTGAGAGCCTTGGGCAGGCCGAAGGGGTCCCCGGCAGCGAAGTCGGTCTCGCTGCGCAGGCTGGTCACGAACAGCCAGGCCAGCGGATAGACCTGGACGATGACGATGAGCGCCACCAGGACGCGCGACAGGGTCTTGAAGACGCTCGGCGGGCGGCGCCGGCGGGAGGCAGGAGGCGCCGGAGACGGCGCGGCGCGGCGGGTGGCGGCGGGTGCTGTCTGGGTGATCATGAATCTGCCTTCCGCTTGAGCATGAAGAGGATGAGGCCGACGGCGACGAGGCACTCGATCACGATGAACACGGAGATGGTGCTGGCGTACCCGAAGTCGGTGCTGGTGAACGCTGTCTTGTACATGTAAGTGGTCAGGAGTTCCGAGGACTGGCCGGGCCCGCCGTTGGTCATGAGGTAGGGGATGTCGAAGCCGCGCAGCCCGTAGGTGGTGGCCATGATGGTGGTGGTGATCCACACGGGACGGATGTAGGGGAACCGGATCTTGGTGAACAGCGTCCACCGGGACGCGCCGTCGAGCACGGCGGCCTCTTCCAGTTCCTTCGGCACAGCCATCAGCGCCGCGTAGATGATGAGCATGTACAGCCCGGTGAACCGCCAGCCCTCGGGGGCGGAGACGGCTGCGAGGACGGTATTAATGTCCGAAAGCCAGGCGCGTTCCAGGCTTCCCAGACCGATCCAGTGCAGGAGCTGGTTGAGCAGGCCGACGGGGTCGATGGAGTAGATGCGCACGAAGAGGAAGGCGATCGCGACGGTGGAGATGACAGCCGGCAGGAGGTAGAGGGTCTTGATGAGCTCACGGCCGCGGCGCAGCGAGGTGAGCAGGCTGGCCACGAGCAGGGCGCCGCCCAGCTGCAGGACCAGGCAGATGGCCAGGTAGCCGAGGGCGTTGAAAAAGGAGCGCCAGAAGATGTCATCGGCGGTGAACATGCGGAGATAGTTGGCCAGCCCCACGAACTCCATGTCGCCGATGCCGTTCCAGGAGTAGAAGCTCAGGAACAGGGACTGGAGGATCGGGAACAGCACGGCCGCCCCGTACAGGAGCAGCGGAGGAAGCAGGAAGACCAGAACTGAGAGCCGGGATCTGTTGGGCAGCATGATGGGGCCTTTCGGGCGGGGGACCGTCAGTCCCCCGCCGCATGGGGTTACTTGAAGAACTTCGGGGCGTTCTGCGCGACGGTGCTGTCCATCGTGCTGGTGAACTGCTCGGGCGTGATGTCGCCCTGGACCAGGAGCACCAGCTCCTGCTGCAGCCTGCTGTTGGTGGTGGGATCAAGCTGCGTGTCCCACGGCATGGCCTGCTTTTCCCCGAGGTCGGCGGCCTTCTCGATGGCCTTCTTGTACAGGGGGGTGGCGTTGGCGGGGATGGCGGTTTTGACGTTGGTGGTGGGCGAGAGCGCTCCGGTGGCTGCGTATTCGGCCGGGTACTTTTCCAGGGCGAACTTGAGGAAGTCACTCACCAGCGGGTCGTACGTCTTGGCGTTCACGGCCATGCCGATGCCTGACGGGGACACGAATTCGTTGGCGGCGGTGGCGGATCCCTCCGTGGTGGGCAGGGTGATGAAGTCAATGTCATTCCGCACGGCGGGGTTCAGCTTGTCCGTGGCCAGGCTGGGCAGCTCCCAGGTGCCGATGTTGTACATCGCTGCCTTGCCGGAGGTGAACTGGTTCTGGGCGTCGGAGTACCCCTGCGAGGAGAAGCCGTCCTGGAAGCACTTGGCCTTGCCGAGGGCGGCCAGCCATTCGACGGCCTTCTGGCCCGCGGGATCGGAGAACTTGGCCTCGCCCTTCTTCAGCTTCTGGATGAAGTCCGGGCCGGCTTCGCGGAACGGCTGGTAGGCGACGTAGCGTTCCAGCGGCCACTGGTCCTGGCCGTCGAGGGCGATCGGCGTGATGCCGGCCTTGCGCAGCGCCGTGCACATGGCGGGGAGGTCGTCGAGCGACTTCGGTGTGGATACCCCTGCCTTCTGCAGCAGTGCCTTGTTGTACCAGATGAACTCCAGCTCGAACTGGAACGGGATCATGTAGAGGGATCCGTCGTCGAACCGCTGGTAGTCCAGCGCGCCGGGCCGGTAGTTGTCGTAGACGTTGAGGGTCTTCAGCAGCTTCTCGCCGTCGAGCATCTTGCCCTGCTTGGCCAGCTGCTGGGCGAACGGGGTGGCGTCGGTGTCGAAGAGCTCGGGAAGCTTGTTGGCGGCCGCGAGGGTTTCGAGCTTCTGGATGTAGGAGGGCCGGTCCGGGGTGGTGATCAGGTTCAGTGAGAAGCCGGGGTGGTCCTTGGTGTAATCGGCGGCCAGCTTCTTCATGATGTTGATGACGGGGCCGTCGGCCGGCCGGGACAGCAGCCAGGAGATTTCCCGGGGCTTGATCTCGCCGGTGGGGGTCACGTTGGAGGGGTTACTGGCCCCTCCGCCGCCACAGCCTGCCAGGGCCAGGGCGGTGACAGCGGCGACGGCGGCTGTGCGGAGCAGTTTTTTCATGGCGGCAATCTTCCTTGATTGGAACGGGCTTGATGGGAACGGAGGTTGAAGGTGGGTATTCAGTTGTTGGAGCGCTGACGTATCTCGAGTTCGGTGAGGCTGGCGGACCCTTCGCCGGCGAAGACGCCGATCCGGTTGCCGGGCAAGCCGTAGATCCGGGTGCTGAGGCTGACCTGCCGGTCCACGACGGCGACCAGCAGGTCGCCGTCGACGATCACCTCAAGCGTGTGGGCGCCGGGGCTGAGATCGCAGGGGCGTTCGAGCTCAATGTCGAAGGGGACGTCGCCCGAAACATGCCATTGCGCGTCGCCGGTGACCTTCCGCGGCCACCGGTCAAAGACCAGGCGGCCGCGTTTCGGTTCCAGCCGCAGGATGTAGGACTGGTCGCCGTCGGCGCTGGAGCGCAGCAGCAGTCCGCACTCGGTGGTGCCGGCGGCAATGTCCAGGACCGCCTTGGCGTAAAACTGCCGGGGCAGGTCCTCGTCGGAGATGACGGCCGCATACCCGTCCGGGACGTCCAGCTTTGCGGGCAGTTCCTGGTTGTCGAGAGCCGGAACCTTGTCCCAGAAGCTGTCCACGAGCTCATCCGGGAAGGAGAAGCCCAGCGTGCCGTCCGGGTTCTGGCGCGCTTCGAGCACTGACATGGTGCCCGCCCACTGCCAGGGGCCGTCGTCGTGGCTGTCCTCCTTGCTGGCGATCCATCCGAAGAGGAAGCGGCGCCCGCCCCGTTCGGCGGTCTTGGAGGCGTAGAAGGCGCGGCCGTCGATGCTGTCCAGGTGGGGCACCGACCAGGGGCCGTCGGGGCTTTTGGACATCCGGTACCGGGTGGTGAACGATTCCGAGAACTCGGAGTAGACCATGTACCACCAGTCGCCCCAGGCGAAAACATCGGGGCATTCATGGGTGATGTAGCGCCGGGGATCCCAGAAGGGTTCGGTGTGCTCCCAGCTCAGGAGGTCGGAGGAGACGCACTGGGCGATGACGCCGCGGCGGCGCTCCGGACCTTTCTCGTGCCGTGCCGCCAGCAGCATCCGCCACTGCCCGGCTGCTTCGTCGCGGAAGACGAACGGGTCCCGCCAGTCGCCGGTCTCCAGCCCGGCGGGGGCCCCGAAGGTCAGTTCCGGGTGCTTGGCCCAGGTCTTCATGCCATCGGTGCTGGTGGCGTGCATGACCAGCTGCAGGGGCAGCCCGTCGGCGCCCAGGTTCCGCGGGTTCTGGCCGGTGTAGAACAGGTGGTGGGTGCCGTCGCCGTCCCTCACGATGCTGCCCGTGTAGGCGTTGAAGTCCAGCTCGTCCTCACCGCCGTGGTGCAGTGACACCCCGTGGTCCTGGAACTGGACCAGGTCCTTGGTGGTCACCAGATTCCACGAGGTCCCCGGCTTAGGGTCCGAGCGGACTTCGTGAAGGTAGAAGAGCCAGAACTCGCCGTCCTGCTCGTAGGGAATAAGATCTCCCACCCATCCGTCGGCGGGCTGGAAGAAGACTGGGTGATTCATCGGCGCTGATGTCCATTCTGCTAAAGCGTTTGATCACCTAGAAGCTAGCCTGCTTCGGCGTTGTGATCAAGCGTTTTAGCAAAATTAGATTTCCGGTCCCGCGCTTGGGCCGCCCGGCGTGGCTGGGGATGATTAAACGCTTGACCATTCGGTCGTGAGTAATCTACCGTCTGCTCAAACGATTAATCACGACGACGAGCGATTAGTCACGACGACGAGGTCACCGATGAACCAACGACGGTTCTCCCAACGAGGAAACATTTCCCGCCGCCACGTCCTGCAAGGCACCGGAGCGCTTGCGCTGCTCATGGGTGGCGCCATGAGTGCCACCGCGGCCCAGGCCCTGGGGTCTCTGCGCGCGGTCTACCACCTGACGCCGCCGTCCGGCTGGCTGTGCGACCCGCAGCGCCCGTTCTATGTCAACGGCGTCCAGCACCTGTACTACCTGCACTCGGACCAGAACAACGCCCCGGGCGGCTGGGACCACGCGACCACCTCCGACGGTGTGGCGTTCACCCACCATGGAGTGGCGCTGCCGCTGCAGGCAGATGTTCCGGTGTGGTCGGGGTCGGCAGTGGTCGACACCGCCAACACCGCGGGCTTCGGCGCCGGTGCGATCGTCGTGCTTGCCACGCGGCCCACCGGCGGCATCCGCAAATACCAGGAGCAGTACCTGTACTGGTCAACCGACGGCGGCGACACCTTTACAGCGCTTCCCGATCCGGTGATTGCCAACACCGACGGCCGGACGGCCGTGACACCGGCGGAGATCGAGAACGCGGAATGGTTCCGCGATCCAAAGATCCACTGGGATGCGGCCCGCGGCGAGTGGGTGTGCGTGATCGGCCGCGCCCGCTATGCAGCGTTCTACACCTCGCCCAACTTGCGGAACTGGCAGCTGAAGCGCAACTTCGATTACCCGAACCACGCGCTGGGCGGGATCGAGTGTCCCGACCTTTTCCAGATGACGGCCGACGACGGCACGCGGCACTGGGTACTGGGCGCAAGCATGGACGCGTACGCCGTCGGCCTGCCGATGACCTACGCGTACTGGACGGGCGCCTGGGATGGCGAGCAGTTTATTGCTGATAGCCTCACCCCGCAGTGGCTCGACTGGGGCTGGGACTGGTACGCCGCCGTGACGTGGCCGGCAGCCGACGCGCCGGACGAGCGACGGTACGCGGTGGCGTGGATGAACAACTGGAAGTACGCCGCCCGCGATGTTCCGCCTGATTCCTCCGACGGGTACAACGGCCAGAACTCGATCGTGCGCGAGCTGCGCCTCGTTCGCCAGCCTGGCGGATGGTGCAGCCTGCTCAGCGCCCCGATTGCGGCGCTCGCAAACTACGTCAGCTCCACAACCGTGCTCCCCGACCGCACCGTGAATGGCAGTGCCGTGCTGCCGTGGAGCGGCCGCGCCTACGAACTCGAACTCGATATCTCGTGGGATGCTGCCGCCAACGTCGGCGTATCGGTGGGCCGCTCCGCTTACGGCGCGCGCCACACGAACATCGGCAAGTACGGTGACCGCCTGTATGTTGACCGCGCACCTTCGGACCAGGGCGGCTTCTCGCTCGTGCCGTACACGCGGGCTGCAGCACCCATCGACGCCGGCGCCCGCTCGGTGCACCTGCGTATTTTCGTCGACACGCAGAGCGTGGAAGTGTTCGTCAACGCCGGGCATACGGTGCTCTCGCAGCAGGTGCACTTCGCCGTGGGCGATACGGGGATCTCGCTCTATGCCGACGGCGGCCCTGCGACCTTCGCGGGAATCACCATCCGTGAGTTCGCGGCAGTGGGGGCACCTACTGCAGGGCAAGGATAGCCATCGCGGCATCACGGGGCTGCTGCAGGTCCAGCCCCGTGTACTTCTTGAAGGCGGCAAGTCGGTTCACCACGGTGTTCCGGTGGACATCCAGCCGTTCGGATGTTTCCAGCAGGCTCCCGTTGCCGAGGAAACACTCCACAGTCTCCAGGATCCGGCTCCGTTCGACCGGCGTGCAGCGGTCGAGTGCCGGACCCACGAGGCTGGCCGGGCTGCATCCCACCTGGGTCAGGAGGTGGCTGGTGATGGACATCCACCGGTCCCTGAGCGTGAATACCCCGGTGGCGCCCATCGGGAGGTCCTTCATGATTTCCCGTGCAGCGGTGACAGCGATCCGGATCCCCTCCACCCCGTCCGCAGGAGGGGCAACAGCTACGGCCATGCCCTCGAACAGGACCAGTTCGGGGAACGTGGGCGGTCCTTGAATGCCGTGTGGGCGGCGCCGGATGACCAGCGTGTGGTGTCCCTGGTCGTAGGTGAACACTGCCGGGTCACGGGGCGGACGTGCCCGCAACCGGCGGCGCACCGTCAGGCTGTCGTTCCGGTCAATGGACGCGACGAAGAAGGAGTCGTCCACATCAACGCGGAGGGCGCCCGCGATGCGGGCGAGGTCGGCGGCCGTCGGCTCCGCCAGGGCCAGCAGTTGCGTCAGGTATTGGTGCTGCAGGTCGGCGTCCGCCCGTTCGACTTCCTCGGATTCGGCCAGGTAGTACTCCTGGACCCGCGAGGCGAAAGCATCCACGATCTGCCAGACGAGCTTCGCATGCCTGACCAGCAAGGCAGGATCAGCGCCAAGCCCGGGGTCCGACATGGCATCCCACAGGACAGAGAAGTCCAGGCGGATTGCGCGGATCAGGCTGTCCAGGGCAACGCCCTGCCGGGCTCTCCGGGCTCCAAGGTCAGCGGCAAGAGCCCGCACCGCCTCCAGTTCCGGCCCGCCCCCGCCGAGGGCCCGGAGCATCGTTGAGAAGGAGGCCTCACCGCTCTTGCGCAAGTCGTCGATGGTGAGCCTGGACTCGCTGTAGGCCGGGTCAGCCAGCACCTTGGCCAGGAATGTCTCCACCAGTTCCGGCACGCGAGCGGAGATAGCGTCGATGACTTCCTGCCACTCCCGATCCACCATGCAGAACACCTCCTCCCGGGTTCCTTAATCATCGCGGCGCCTGCTTTCAAGGGGGCTGTACTTTCGTACATTTTTTGGTCCGGATTCGCTGAGATGCCGTCATTGGCGCGGCCGGTTCTGGTTGGGACGATCGATTCCTGCTGCAGCGTGGCGGCAATCACAGACCAACCGGCCAGGAGTTTCCATGACCACCACAGACCCCGTCGACCAACGGACAACGGCCGTCCGCCCTGACGAGCAAGCAGGGTACAAGAAGGGCCTGTCGAACCGGCAGGTTCAGATGATCGGAATCGGCGGCGCCATTGGCACCGGCCTGTTCCTCGGCGCGGGCGGGCGGCTCGCTTCGGCAGGACCGGTGCTGCCTCTGGTTTATGCCCTGTGCGGGATCTTTGCCTTCTTCATCCTCCGTGCCTTGGGCGAGCTGGTGCTCCACCGGCCATCGTCCGGCTCGTTCGTCTCCTATGCCCGCGAGTTCTACGGCGAAAAGGCAGCCTACGTTGCCGGATGGGTCTACGCCATTTCCTGGGCCCTGACGGCCATCGTGGACATCACCGCCATCGCCGTCTACTTCCACTACTGGACGGCCTTCAGCAGCGTTCCGCAATGGGTGCTGGCACTGGTCGCCCTCGGCGTCGTGACAGCCGTGAACCTGATCTCGGTCAAACTCTTCGGCGAACTCGAATTCTGGTTCGCCCTCATCAAGGTCGGGGCACTCGTGACCTTCCTGATTGTGGGCGGCATCTTCTTCGCCGGCAGCTTCCCCGTCGCCGGGCACACGCCCGGTTTCTCCCTGATCGCCGACAACGGGGGGCTGCTGCCCAACGGCCTGCTCCCGGCGGTGGTGGTGATCCAGGGGATTGTGTTTGCCTACGCCGGAATCGACCTGATCGGCGTCGCGGCCGGCGAAACCAGGAACCCGGACAAAGTGATGCCCAAAGCCGTCAACGCGGTGGTGTTCCGCATCGCCGTCTTCTACGTCGGTTCCTCCGCCCTGCTGGCCCTGCTGCTGCCTTTCAACGCCTACAAAGCCGGCGAATCGCCCTTCGTCACGTTCTTCACCAGCATCGGCGTCCCGGGCGCCGGCGACGTCATGAATTTCGTGGTCCTCACCGCCGCACTGTCCAGTCTCAACGCAGGCCTCTACTCGACCGGCAGGATCTACCGCTCCATGGCCCAGGCAGGCGCGGCGCCCCGCTTCATGGAGCGCATGAGCAGGGGAGGCGTCCCCTACGGCGGCATCCTCTTCACCGCGGCGGTCACTCTGCTGGGCGTCGGCCTCAACGCGGTGGTGCCGGCCATGGCCTTCGAAATTGCACTGAACGCCACAGCCCTGGCCATCCTCTGCACCTGGGGAACCATTGTCCTGTGCCAGCTCAAGCTGCACCGGCTGGCCAGGAACGGCCTGCTGCGCCGCCCCGCATTCCGGATGCCCGGCGCACCGTGGACCTCCTACCTCACGCTCGTCTTCCTGGCCAGCGTCCTGGTCCTGATGCTGTTTGACTACCCGATCGGCACGTACGCGGTCGCGGCCCTCGGCATCTTCATCCCCGCACTGATCATCGGCTGGTTTGCGGTGAGAAAACGCGTCAATGAACTCGCTGCCCGGGACGCGGCAAACCACGAAGTCCCTGAAGCCACACCACCCGCCAACTCAGCAAAGGACACCACGCCATGAGCGCCCACCCCCTGACCGAAACTGACACGCCCGCCACTGACAGGTCCGCCACTGACACACCAGCCGGGACAGCCGCTGCCGAATCATTCCTGCGGGACTTCCGCAGCCTCTGCACCATCGGCGAAACACCGGGACACGGCGTCGACCGCCAGGCCGCCACGCCCGCCGACGCCAGGGCCCGTGCCTGGTTCACGTCGCTGGCCGCGCAGTACGGGTTCCGCACCGTGGCCGACCAGGTGGGCAACCTGTTCGCACTGCTGGAATGGACGCCGGGGGCTCCCTACGTGCTGGTCGGCTCACACCTGGACAGCCAGCCCACCGCCGGAAAATACGACGGCGCCTATGGCGTTGCCGCGGCCCTGCACGCCGGGCGCCGCATCGCGGACCGGATCAACAACCGGCCGGACGGTCAGGCAGCGCCGAAGTACAACCTCGCCATCGTGGACTGGTTCAACGAGGAAGGCTGCCGCTTCGCCCCCTCCATGATGGGCAGCTCGGTGTACACCGGAAAGCTCCAGGCAGAAAGCGCACTGGCGACCATCGACGTCGACGGCGTCTCCGTCCGCGAGGCCCTCGGCAGCATCGGCCAGCTGGGGACGGGGACCGGCCCCGAGGCAGCAGCCTATGCCGAAATCCATATCGAGCAGGGGCGTTCCCTGGAGGACACCGACACCACGATCGGGCTGGTCCATTCCTGCTGGGCGGCGGCCAAGTACAGCGTTACCGTCCACGGCGAGCAGGCGCACACCGGTTCCACAGTCATTGCCGACCGCCGGGATGCACTGCTTGGCGCGTCCCGGCTGGTGGTGCTGCTCCGCGAGATCGCAGACCATTTCCCCGACGGCGTGCTCCACACCTCCGTTGGCCAGCTGACGGTGTACCCCAACTCCCCGGTGGTGGTCCCCTCGCGCGTGGAGCTGGTCATGGACCTCCGCACCGCCGACGAGGACGTCCTGTCCGCAGCGCAGGCATTGCTGAAGGCGGGCATTGCCCGGATCGGGGCCGAAACCGGCGTCACCGCCGACGTGCAGCAGTCGCACGCCTGGGGCATCAACCCCTACCAGCCTGCCGGCGTCGAACTCGCCGCCCAATGCGCCGCTGACCTTGGCCTGAGCCACCGCAGGGTATTCACCCTGGCCGGCCACGACTCCATCAACATGAAGGACATCGTCCCCACCGTCATGCTGTTCGTCCCCAGCGTGGACGGCATCTCCCACAACGAACGGGAGTTTACCCACGACGACGATGCCTGCGCCGGCGTCGACATGCTCACCCTCGTCGTCGAACGGCTCTGCCGCGGCGATCTGGACGGTTCCCGATGACGGAAACAGCGCAAACCACCCTGCGCGTCGCCGTCATGCAGGCCACCGGGCTGGTCAACTCCCCGGCGGAGAACCTCCGGCGCCTAGCGTTCAGGGCCGGCGAGGCGGTGGCCAAGGGTGCCGGGCTCCTGGTCACCCCCGAGCTGTTCACGGCCGGCTACGCGCCGACACTCGTGCACGGCACCGACGGAACGGCGCAGCGGGACCAGTTGGCCGCCATCGCCGCCGAGCACTCCATCGCCCTCGTCGCGTCGACCGTGGAGCATTCGGCCGGTAACCGGTACATCACCGCCTCCTTTTTTGGTCCCGGCGGCGAGGAGCGCACCCGGTACCGGAAGCAGCATCTCTTCGGGCCCGATGAAAACGCAGTCTTCACGCCGGGCGGGGAAGCCCCCGAGATCATTGAATACGCCGGCTTCAAGACGGCGCTCGGCATCTGCTTCGACGTCGAATTTCCCGAGTTCACCCGGGCGGCGGCCCTGGCAGGGGCCGAGCTGCTCTGTGTCCCGACGGCGGTTCCACTGCGGGCGGCCGGCAACACTGGCGACCATCCCCTCGACACCCGCCTGATCCCGTCCATGGTGGTACCCACCCGGGCCTTGGAGAGCCAGCTCTATGTCGCCTACGCAAACCACTCCGGTCCCCGTTTCGCCGGGGTCAGCACCATCGCCGACCCCTACGGGCGCAAGGTTTCGGCGGCCGCCCTTGATGCGTTGATCGTCGCTGACATCAGCCCTTCCACCGTTGCCCGGGCCCGCCGGGACACGGACTACCTCACCCGATTCACTCCAGCCACTTGCTCCATCCCTGAAGGAACCCCATGACCCTCGCCGCCACAGGCACCGAAACCGTCCAGCCGGCGCCGCCCGCCCAGTGGGCAAAACCGGTGACTATGCTCAACCCCGACTTCCCGTTCCCGTACGACGACTACCTCAGCCATCCCGTGGGCCTCGGCTCGGTCCCCGAAGCAGTGCATGGAACAGAGGTGGCAGTCATCGGCGCCGGGCTGTCCGGACTTGTCGCCGCGCATGAGCTCATGAAAATGGGGCTGAAACCCGTTGTCTATGAGTCCTCCCGGATCGGGGGCCGGCTGCGCGCGGGGCGCCAGGAGGGCCAGGCCGGTCCCGTGGCAGACCTCGGGGGCATGCGCTTCCCGCGTTCGGGCCAGTCGTTCTTCCACTACGCGGACATGGTCGGCATCGAAACCCAGCCGTTCCCCAACCCGCTCACGCCCGCCGCCGGCAGCACCGTCATCGAACTCGGCGGCCAGGCCCACTACGCCGAAAAGCCCGAAGACCTGCCGCAGTTCTTCGCCGACGTCGCGGCCGCCTGGGATGACTGCCTGGCGGAACGCGCCCACTTCGGCGCTATGCAGGAGGCCATCCGCAACCGGGACCTGGGCACCATCAAGAAGCTGTGGAACGAGCTCGTTCCCCGCTTCGACGATGTGTCCTTCTCCGGTTACCTCGCCACGTCCAGGGCTTTTTCCGCCTTGCCCTTCGAATACCGGGAAGCTTTTGGCCAGGTCGGGTTCGGCACCGGCGGCTGGGATACCAACTTCCCCGATTCCATCCTGGAAATCCTGCGTGTGGTCTACGTGGATGCCGACGCCGACCAGCACCGCATCATCGGTGGTGCACAGCTGCTGCCCGAGCGACTGTGGCAGCATGCCCCGGAGCGTATAGCCCACTGGCCGGCCGGCACAAGCCTGGCTTCGCTCCACGGCGGCCACCCCCGCCCGGGCGTCGCGGCGGTCCGCCGGCTGGCCAACGGTGACGGCACTCCCGGCGACATCGCCGTCACCGACCGCTGGGGCAGGACCAGCAACTACCCGGCCGTGATCGCGACCTGCCAGAGCTGGCTGCTTTCCGCCCGCATCGACGTCGACGAATCCCTGTTCAGCCACAAGCTTTGGACCGCGATCGAACGCAGCCATTATCTGCAGTCCTCCAAGACCTTCGTGGTGGTGGACCGTCCTTTCTGGAAGGACATCGACCCGGAGACCGGCCGCCAGGTCATGTCCACCACACTCACAGACCGCCTCACCAGGGGGACATACCTGCTGGACAACGGACCGGACCAGCCTGCCCTGATCTGCCTGTCCTACACGTGGAACGACGACGCCCTGAAATGGCTGCCGCTGGATGCCGACGAGCGCGTCCGGCTCATGCTGCACTCGCTCAAGCAGATCTACCCGACGGTGGACATCGCCTCCCACATCATCGGGGACCCCATCACCGTGTCCTGGGAGGACGATCCCAACTTCATGGGTGCCTTCAGCGACAACCTGCCGGGTCACTACCGCTACCAGGAGCGTCTCTACAGCCACTTCATGCAGGACGGGCACGAACCGCGGCACCGCGGGATCTTCCTGGCCGGCGACGACGTCTCCTGGACCGGCGGGTGGGCAGACGGCGCCGTCACCACCGGCCTCAACGCCGTCTGGGGTGTCATGACCCAACTCGGCGGCAGGACGCACGCCGGGAACCCCGGCCCGGGCGACCGCTTCGAGGAACTGAAGCCAATCCGGCTCCCGTAGGACAAGGGAAATGCCCGCAGCAGCTGCTGCGGGCATTTCCGTCTGTCCGGCCAGTCCCGCCGCTGGACGTACGGTGCTACTGCCCGGCCGTGGTTGGAAGGACCGACTCAAGCGGCTCGCCGGACGCAATGCGGGCGAGCAGGCCGGGCTCTGCCGCGTCCGAGGCAAGAGCCTTGTCAACGACTTGACCGGCTGCCTCTGGCGAGAGGACGACGACGCCGTTGGAGTCGCCGAGCACAAGGTCGCCCGGGTGCACCGTCACGCCGCCGCACTGCACGGGCACATTGACCGCCGATTCCGTTCCGTACACCCGCTTGGTGGTGAGGCATGTGGTCCCGCGCGCGAACACCGGCAGCCCGGTCTGCCGCAGTTCCTCGACGTCGGTGGCCCTGCCGTCAACGACGACGCCGGCCGCTCCCCGGGCCTTCGCGGCGGCGGCGGTGACTGCCCCGACCGGCGCATGGAGGTGGTCGCCGGACATGTCCACCACCAGGACGCAGCCGGGCTGAAGGGCCAGGAGCGCGCAGTTCATGGCGATCGCGTCGTTCCCCGCAATCCGGACCGTGACCGCACGGCCGGCGACCTTCACGCCATCGAGCAGTGACTGGATGGCGGGATCCACGAATCCGTCCTCGAGGAAATGGCCCAGGGTGGGAAAGCTCACCGCGGCGATCCGCTCCAGCAGGTCGCTGGTCAACGCTTGTGCAGTCATTTGCCGGTCCCGCCTGCCGGCACGGCAACTGCCGCCACGCATTCGATTTCGAGCGAGACGCCCCACAGGCTGACGCACACGGTGGTCCGGGCAGGCTTGGCCCCGCCGAAGTATTCCGCGTAGACCCGGTTGTATTCCTCCAGCTGGCCAAGGTCTGTGAGGTATGTGTTGACCTTGACCACGTGCTCCAGGCCGGAGCCTGCCGCGGCCAGGACGGTCCGCAGGTTTTCGATGGTTTGGCGGACCTGGCCGGCGAAGGTGTCCGGCTGGTCATCGAGGCCGGTCACGGCGGGGATCTGGCCCGAGGTGAAGACGAGGCCGTTGGCGATGACCGCGTGCGAGAAGGGCCCGACGGCGGGCGCCTGCCCGGGGATTTCGGACAGGCGCCGCAGGGAAGATGCCGTCATTTGGCGGCCGCCGCGCTGGCCGTTTCAACGGCTGAGCCCGCATGCCCGGTGGCGGCGGGGGCTTCGTCGACGGCGTCGATGTTGCCGTGCCGTGTTTCCGTGAGGATGAGGAGCGCCATCAGCGAGACCACTGCTGCGCCGAGGATGTACCAGGCGATCGAGGAGCTCTGGTGCGTCAGCCCCAGGAGCCAGGTGGTGATGAACGGTGTGGCCGCGGAGCCGAGGAGGCCGGAGAGCATGTAAGCCACCGAGAGCCCGGAGTAGCGGACCTTCGAGCCGAACAGTTCGGCAAGGAACGTGGCGATGGGTCCGTAGTTGGCTGCGAAGGCGGTCATCATGGCCAGGTAGGCCACGAAGAGCAGGGCGACCGATTTCGTGTCCATGAGCCAGAACATCGGGAAGGCGAACACGGCCTCGGCGGCAACACCGGCGTAGATGATGGGCTTGCGGCCGTACTTGTCCGAAAGCTGCCCGAAGAAGGGGATCAGGACGAAGCACAGGGCACAGGCGGCCAGGACAACCCACAGCATGAGGCTCTCGGAATGGCCAAGTTCCTTCTTGCCGTAGGAGACCCCGGAGGCCACAAGGAGGGTGAAGGTGCTTCCGGTGGAGAGGGTGGCTACGCCGCCCAGGATGACCTGTTTCCAGTACTTGGCCATGAGGGCGGCAAAGGGGATCTTGGCTTTCGCGCCCTGCGTTTTCACGGCCTGGAAGGAGGGGGTCTCCTCGATGTTCAGACGGATGTAGATTCCGACGGCGACCAGCAGCACGGAGGCGAGGAATGGGATGCGCCAGCCCCAGGCCAGCAGGGCTTCCGGGCTCACGCTGGAGGCAACGATGAGGAAGGCGATGTTCGCGATGAGCGTGCCGGCCGGAACGCCCACCTGGACGAGCGAACCGTAGAAGCCGCGCCGGCGGGAGGGGGCATGCTCCACCGTCATGAGCACGGCGCCGCCCCATTCGCCGCCGAGGGCGAGGCCCTGGATGACGCGCAGGAGGAGCAGCAGGAGCGGGGCCATGATGCCGATGGAGTTGTAGTCCGGCAGGAGGCCGATGGCGAAGGTGGCCGCACCCATGGTGAGCAGCGAGATCAGGAGCATGGACTTCCGGCCCAGGCGGTCGCCGAAATGGCCGAACACAATCGCACCGATCATGCGGGCGATGTAGGCGGAGGCGAAGGTGCCGAAGGCAAGCATGGTGCCGACGATGGGGTCGAAGCCGGGGAAGAAGATCTTGTTGAAAACCAGTGCAGAGGCAGTGCCGAATACGAAGAGGTCATACCACTCAACGGTGGTTCCGATCACGCTGGCAAGGGCGATCTTACGCATTTTGGTGAGGTCGAGGCGGGACTCGGAAGGGGGAGTGGTGTCTACCGTTTGGGCCATCAGTATCTCCGGATGGGGTGCGGGGGACGAGTGTCCGGTGCAAGGTAGCTACAACTATTCTGTGCTGCTGATCACAGCTTCAATGGCAAAATCCCCACCATAACGGGCAGTGGATTGTGGATCCTCACATCAGGCCGATGATGGCCTCACGCCCAGGCAACAACCAGCCTGGCGGCTTTTGCCGGTACGGCCAGATCAATGCCTGTGAGTTCCTGGAAGCGGTTCAGCCGGTTCAGGATGGTGTTGCGGTGGCAGAACAGCTGCTCGGCGGTGAGCGTGACGTTCCCGGTGGCCAGGAAGTTCCGTACTGTTTCCAGAAGGCGCTCGCGCTCGCCTCCCTTGCACTCTGTCAGGGCCTCTTCTACTTCCGCGGCAAGATCCAGGCCGGCATCCTGCAGGTTCTGCCGGGCGAGCCGGGCCCAGGCGGCGTCGGCGGACAAAGGGCCGGGATCGCGCGGACGCAGGAGGGCAGCGAGGCTCTCGGCGGTGCGTGCCGCTGCCGGCAGGGCGCGAAGGCCCAGGACCTCCGGCACGTACCCGCATGGAACGTCGGAAATCGCAGCCGGCAGCTGCTGCTCTGCGCCCTGCCTGCCGCGGGTGCGGACGGCGGGCAAAGGCCAGAACACGTAGGTGTTTCCGCCGGATTCGTGAAGGAACAGGCGGTGCCGGGCTTGCTGGCCCGAGCCGAAGTGGGATACGCCCGCCCGCAGGCGTGCCCCCGGCTCGCCGCTCGCGGCCACCAGTGCAAAGCGTGACTCCGGATTGATTCCCAGGGCCGAGCCGACCTGGACGGACGTTTCCAGGGAGGGCGTGCTCTGGTTGAACAGGCGGGCGATGAACTCGCGTTGGATGCTGGACTCCTCCTGGGCCATGCGCGTGCGTTCAGTGAGGTAACTGGTGTGGGTGCGGGTGGCGAACTCGTCCACGACGCGCCACACCTGGTCCACCCGGGAGGTCAGGAGGGCCGCGTCCTCCAGAGTCGCGATCTCCAGGAGTTCGGCCCACAGGATGCTGAAGTCGAGCCGCACGGCTGATGTCAGCGATTCCGGCGGGATTCCGGCCCGGGCACGCTTGGACCCCAGGTCTGAGGCGAAGGCGAGCAGTCCGTCCCGGCCGTCGTCGGCCTGGCCGTGCCGGAGGCCCCGAATCAGCCGGCGGAACGTTTCCATGGCCGTTTCGCGGATTTCCTGGACAGTCACCTGGCTCTCGCCGTATTCCGGAATCTCACGGACCCGCGTAGTGAAAGCCTGCGCGAGCCCGTCGAGCCGGCCCTCCAGCAGGTCCACGAGCTCGGCCCAGCGGGGGTTATGCCCGGATGTTTCCAGATTGTGCATTCCTACATTCTAGACGCACCTTTCCGTGGTGGATCGCTAGTTATTTTGGGAAAAACTACTGGCACTATGGAATGAGTCACTTTTGAAGTGAACCCCCTCGCAATCGTCCGGGCCCTGCTGCCCGGTCCCGTACGCATCTTTGGAGAGCACTAAATGGCAAGCACGGTAAGCGGAGCCACGGACCTCGGTCCCGCGGCAGAACGCGTCGTCGATGAAGGGGTGACCAGGAAGGTCGCCCTCGCAGCGCTCGTGGGCACGGCTTTGGAATGGTACGACTTCTTCCTCTTCACCACGGCCGCGGCCCTGGTCTTCAACGCACAGTACTTCGTATCCCAGGACCCGTTTATCGCTGCGATGGGGTCCTTCGCAACGCTGGCCGTCGGGTTTGTGGCACGGCCGATCGGCGGGTTCATCTTCGGCGCCCTGGGTGACAAGGTGGGCCGCAAGAAGATCCTGATGGTCACGATCGTCGGCATCGGCGTCGTGACGGGCCTCATCGGCCTGTTGCCCAACTACCTGACCATCGGCCTGGCTGCCCCCATCCTGCTGGTCGCCCTGCGAATCGTCCAGGGCCTCGCCGTCGGCGGTGAGTGGAGCGGCGCGGTGATCATCGCCGTCGAGAACGCCCCCGTGGCCAAGCGCGCCCGCTACGCCGCACTGCCCCAGATCGGCTCGCCCATTGGCACCATCCTGTCTTCCGGCGGATTCTTCGGCATGCTGTACCTGGTGGGCCAGACGAACTTCGAGGCCTGGGGCTGGCGCATCCCGTTCGTTGCGGCCATCCCGCTGCTGGCCGTCTCGCTGTGGATCCGCAGCAAGCTCAGCGAATCGCCCGAGTTCGAGGCGCTCATGGAGTCCGGCGAAACCGAGCATGCCCCCATCCGCGGCGTCCTGAAGAACAGCTGGCGGCAGATCCTGGTGGGCATGTGTTCGGCCCTGCTGGGCATCGGCGGCTTCTACCTCATCACCAGCTTTGTGGTGTTCTACGGCACCAAGGTCCTCAAGCTGCCCACCGAACTCCTCCTCCTCGGCTCACTGCTCGCGGCAACGTTCGAAATCTTCGCCCTCATCTGGGCAGGCCGCATGGGTGAAAAGTTCGGCGCCAGCAAAGTCATCCTCTGGGGCGGCGTGGCCTCGGCACTCGTGGCAGTCCCGGTCTTCCTTGCCATCGACACCCGCAACCCGGTCCTCGTGGTCCTCGGCATGATCATCGGCGTCGCCGTCCTCTCCATCCCGTACGCCGTCTCCGGAACCGCATTGACCGCCCTGTTCAACACCAGGGTCCGGTACACCGGCGTCGCCATCACGTCCAACACCGCAGGAGTCATCTCCGGCTTTGTTCCGTTGGTTGCCACCGCGCTGGTGGCAGCCAACGGCAACTCGTTCTGGCCCGGCGCCGCGATCCTCCTGGTGGTCTCCATCCTGACCGCGCTGTCCGGCCTGTTCCTCCCGGGCCTCTCCATCAAAGAAAAGGGCATGAAGCATTGAGCACAACAACCGCCGGGCACCTGATCGTGGACCAGCTGGAACGGGCCGGCATCAGGCGTGTCTACACCGTTCCCGGAGAAAGTTTCCTCGATGTCCTTGACGGCCTCCACGGCTCGTCAATCCAGAACGTCGTGGCCCGGCAGGAGGGCGGGGCCGGGTTCATGGCCCTCGCCGAAGGACGCCTGACCGAGCTGCCCGGCGTGGCCATGGTGACCCGCGGCCCCGGCGCCGCCAACGCCTTCATCGCCATCCACACCGCCCACCAGGACGCCACACCGATGATCCTCTTCGTCGGGCTCATCCCGGTGGCGGACCGCGGCCGGGAGTCGTTCCAGGAGTTCGACATCAACGCCTGGTTCGGCAGCACCGCAAAGAAGGTGGTCACCCTGGACGACGCCGCCTCCGCGGCCCGAGTGGTGGACGACGCCATCTTCACAGCACTGAGCGGCCGTCCCGGACCGGTGGTCATCGGCCTCCCCGAGGACGTCCTGGTCCACGTCGTCGAGGACGCCACGGTGGCACCCCGCAGGGGCTCCAGCCCGGAGCCCTCCGCCGCTGCGCTCGCCGAACTCGAGGGCCGGCAGGCCGCAGCCTGCAGGCCGCTGATCGTGGTCGGCGGCGAAGGCTGGACCACCGAATCCGGCGAGGAACTGGCCGGCTGGGCGTCACGGCACGGTGTTCCGATCCTGGCCGATTTCCGGGCGTACGACGCCGTCCCGCACCGCAGCGACGCCTACGCCGGCTCGCTGGGGTACGGAAGGAGCGACGCCAACGCCGCCCGGCTCGACGAAGCGGACCTGGTCCTCTTCCTCGGCTGCGTCCGCGGCGACGTCCTGTCCGACGGCTACAAGCGCGGACTGGACGCCGAAACCATCGTGGTGAACGCGGATGCCAACCTGCTGGGCCATTTCGGCCGGGTGGACCAGCACATCACCGCCGATGTGTCTGCTTTCTCGGCCGCGCTTGCGGCCACGAATTCGGCTGTCCGCCCCGACGCCGGCTGGTTCGCCGGTGCCCGCGCCGATCACCTGGCCTTCTCGGCACCGCAGCCCGACGGCGGCATCGGCGTCGACCTGGGCGCCGCCATGGAGATCCTCACGAAGGAAATGGACGACGACGCCGTCCTCACCTTCGGCGCGGGGAACCACGCCCTGTGGCCCGCCCGCTACCTTGCGCACAACTCCGCCAACTCCCTGGCTGCGCCGCGCAATGGCGCCATGGGCATGGGCATCCCGGCCGCCGTCGCCGCGTCCCTGGCCTACCCGGGCCGGCAGGTCATCTCGGTGGCCGGGGACGGCTGCTTCATGATGAACGGCCAGGAAATTGCCACCGCCATGGGCTACGGCGCGAAGTTCATCGTCCTGGTGGTGGATAACGGCATCTTCGCCACAATCCGCGAGCACCAGGAAAACCACTATCCGGGCCGGCCCTCAGGCACGCACATGACCAACCCGGACTTCGCCGCACTGGCCCGGTCCTACGGCGGATACGGAGAACGTGTGGACCGCACGGAGGACTTCGCGGCCGCATTCCGCCGCGCCGTCGACTCCGGCCTGCCTGCCCTGCTCCACCTGCCGCAGGATCCGGCAACCCGTTCGCCCAAGACGTCCGCCAACTGACCGGAGCCCCATCGTGATCACGCTTAGCAACATCATCAACGGCGAGTCCCTGGACTCCGCAGCCAGCCTGCCGTTCTTCGACCCCGCCACGGGGGAGCAGATCGGCAGGGCCCCGGACAGCGACGCCGCCACCGTCGATGCCGCCTTCCAGGCTGCAGCCGGCGCCTTCAGGAGCTACAAGCGCTCGACGCCGGCAACCCGGCAGTCGCTGCTGCTGCAGCTGGCCGATCTCATCGAGGCCAACGCGGACCGCCTGCTTGACGCCGAAGTCGCGTGCACCGGCAAACCGAGGCAGCTCACGCGCACGCTCGAGATCCTGCGCGGCGCTGATCAGCTGCGCTTCTTCGCCGGTGCCTGCCGCGTGGTCTCGGGGACGGCGCAGACCGAGTACGTCGAGGGCTTCTCCTCCACGGTCCGGCGTGAGTCGGTGGGCGTGGTCGCGCAGATCACCCCGTGGAACTACCCCTTCATGATGGCGATCTGGAAGATCGGTCCGGCGCTTGCGGCCGGCAACACGCTGGTCCTCAAGCCCGCCGACACCACACCGTGGTCAACGGTGATCCTGGGCGAGCTGGCACAGGAGGTCTACCCGCCCGGCGTCGTGAACATCGTCTGCGGCGGCCGCGAAGCCGGCGCAGCCATGGTGGACCACGAGATTCCCGAAATGGTGTCCATCACCGGCTCCACCCGGGCCGGCGCCCAGGTCATGTCCGCGGCGTCCAAAACCCTCAAGGACGTCCACCTCGAGCTGGGCGGCAAGGCACCCGCGGTGGTGTTCGCCGACGTCGACATTCCCCGCACCGCACGCGAGATCGCCCTCGGTGCCTTCTTCAACGCCGGACAGGACTGCACGGCGGTGACCCGGGTCCTGGTGGAGAAATCCATCCACGAGGAGTTCGCCCAGGAGCTCGCGGCCGCGGCCAAGGCACTCAACGTCGGCGGCGAAGACGGTGACCTCGGCCCCCTCAACAGCGCCGCGCAGCTGGAACGCGTGGAAGGGTTCCTGTCCCGGCTGCCCGCGAACGCGAGGGTCCTCGCCGGCGGAAAGCGCACCGGGACCGGCTTCCACTTCGAGCCGACGGTCATCGATGGAGTCTTCCAGAGCGACGAGGTGGTGTGCGACGAGATCTTCGGCCCCGTGCTGACCGTGCAGCCGTTCACCTCCGAGGAAGAGGCGCTCGAACTGGCCAACGGCACCAAATACGCCCTCGCGTCGAGCGTCTGGTCTGACAATCACGGCGTGGTGACCCGCGTCTCCAACGAGCTGGACTTCGGGGCCGTGTGGATCAACTGCCACCAGGTGATCCCGGCGGAAGCACCGCACGGCGGGTTCAAGCACTCGGGCACGGGCAAGGACCTCTCGGTCTTCGGGCTAGAGGACTACACCCGCATCAAGTCCGTCACCACGTCACACCGCTAAGCAGGCCAGCTAGGTAATCATGAAACTGGATCTCCTCCTGCGGAACGCAGACATCATCACCATGGATCCCACGCGGCCCGCGGCCGGCTCGCTCGGCATCTGGCAGGGACGCATCGTGGGCCTCGACGATGACCTTGACGGCCTGGACGCCGCCGAAGTGCTGGACCTCGGCGGCGCCACGGTCACCCCCGGATTCATCGACGCGCACTGCCACACCACGTGGTTCGGCCTGGGCCTTGGCGAACTGGACGTGTCCGGTGCCCGGGGGCTGGATGAACTGTACGGACTGCTGCGGGACGCCGTGTCCGGTACGGGGTCCGGCGCAGGAGCCGAAGCAGGCACCTGGCTTCTGGCCACGGGCTTCAGCCAGCAGCACCACGGCGGACTGTTCCCGGACATTGCCGAACTCGACCGCATCACGGGGCAGCGCCCGCTGCTCATGCGGCACAACTCCGGCCATATGGCCGTGGTAAACACAGCCGCGCTGCGGCAGGCGGGGGCGGAGCCGCCGTCGTTCCCCGATCCCGACGGCGGAACGGTGGTCCGCGACGCAGCGGGACGTCCCACGGGACTTGTCCAGGAGACGGCGCAGGAACTGATCCAGCAGCTCATCCTGCCGTACCCGCTCGATGACATCGAGGCAGCCCTGGAGCGGGCCACCCGTTACTACGCCTCCGAGGGCATCACGAGCTTCACCGAGGCCGGCGTGGGCGGCGGCTGGATCGGGCACAGCCCGGCGGAACTTGGCGCCTACCAGCGCGCAGCAGCCAGCGGCCGACTCCACGCCCGGGCACAGGTGATGCCGGTGCTCGACGTGCTGCACGCGCTGGACGGCCATGACTCCGACAGCCCGGGGGCGGCTCCGGCCGGGCTCGACCTCGGGATGGCCACGGGATTCGGGAACGAGTACCTCTCGCTGGGGCCGGCCAAGGTGTTCCTTGACGGGTCCCTCCTGGGCGAAACCGCTGCCGTGAGCCAGGAGTTCTGCAGCCACGGCCACAAGGACAACACCGGCAACGTGGGATACTTCCAGGCCGACCCGGCGCAGCTGCGGGAACGCATCGGGGCCGCCTACGCCGCGGGGTGGTCCATCGCCGCCCACGCGATCGGGGACCGGGCGATCGACCTCGCCGTGGACATCATTACGGACTGCCAGGCAACGTATGGTGCCCGGGCCGTGCCCAACCGGATCGAACACGCGTCCATGACCCGGCCTGACCAGCTGGCCCGGCTGGCGGAAGCTGGAATCGCGGTCACCCCGCAGGCCAGCTTCTTCCACGACGGCGGCGACGGCATGACCGCGTCCCTCGGCGCCGACCGCCTGCCCTGGGCCTACCGCGCCGCCAGCTTCCTCGACGCCGGCGTGACACTGGCCGGCAGTTCGGACCGCCCGGTGGCCAACGGAAACGTTCTCCGCGGCATGCAGGCCTTCGTAGACCGGCGCACCGCCTCCGGCGCCACGTTCGGCAACCCCGACGAGCGGCTCACCCCGCGGCAGGCATTGGCCGCCTACACCAGCGGAGCCGCGGCGGCCACCGGAACCGCGGACATCAAGGGGACCCTCGCCCCCGGCAAACTGGCGGACTTCACCGTCCTGTCCGCGTCGCCGCTGGAAGCGCCGGACATCAGCGGACTGCGGGTCCTGGCAACCGCCGTCGGCGGCCGCTTTACCTACCAAGCCACCACCACCGAGTTTCAGCACGCTGCACTGACGCGGCAGAGTTCACAGGGGAGACCATGACCACAACAGCCACCTTCACCGCCCAGGACACGGCCTTCGTCCAGGACTTCCGCACCATGAGTGCCTTCGGCGCCACGGCGAACGGCGGCGTGGACCGCCAGGCCGGCACCGCTCCCGACGGTGAGCAGCGGCGTTGGCTGGCCGGACTCCTTGAAGCGCGCGGCTTCACCGTCAGGTTCGACCGCGCGGGAAACCAGTGGGGACTCTACGAAGCCGTGCCGGGCGCCCCCTTCGTGGTGGTCGGCTCGCACATGGATTCGCAGCCGACGGCGGGCCGGTACGACGGGGCGTACGGCGTCCTCGCCGCTGCCCACGCAGCGTTCCGGTTGGTGGAACGCTGGGAAGCCGGCGCGCCGGCACCCAAGTTCAACCTCGCCGTCGTCAACTGGTTCAACGAGGAAGGCAGCCGCTTCAAGCCGTCAATGATGGGCTCCTCCGTCTACACAGGCAAGCTGGAACTTCAGGCAGCGCTGGACACCACGGATGCTGCCGGAGTCACCGTGCGCGATGCCCTGGATGCGATTGGCTGCCGGGCCGACTATGAGGGACCCGTGGCAGCCTACTGCGCGGAGATCCACATCGAACAGGGCCGCAGCATGGAACGGGAGGGCATCACCATCGGGCTGGTGAGCTCCAACTGGGCGGCCAACAAGTACGAATTCGTGGTGCACGGCGAGCAGGCCCACACCGGCTCCACCGTAATCGCGGACCGCAGGGATGCCCTGCTCGGAGCATCCATGCTGGTGGTCGCGGCCCGGGAACTGGCCGACCGGTTCCCCGGGGTCCTGCACACCTCCGTCGGGCAGCTGAACGTCTACCCGAACTCCCCGGTGGTGGTTCCCTCCCGCGTGAACCTGCTGCTGGACCTGCGCAGCGCCGACGAAGCCGTGCTGGCCGAGGCCGACGCCCTGCTGCACGCCCGCATCGCCGACATCGAGCGGCTGGCGAACGTTGCGGTGGAGAAGCACCACTCGCATTCCTGGCCGGTGACCCCGTACCAGCCGGAAGGCGTGGAGCTCGCGGCCAAGGTGGCTGCCGACCTTGGGCTGTCGAACAAGGAAGTGATGACGCTCGCCGGTCACGACTCGACGAACATGAAGGACATCGTCCCCACGGTCATGCTTTTCGTCCCGAGCGTGGACGGCGTCTCCCACAACGAACACGAATACACCACCGACGAGGACATCGTGGCCGGTCTGGCCATGCTCACCGAAGTGGTCAGCAGGCTTTGTAGCGGCGCGCTGGCCGAGTAAAACGCGCTGGCTGAGTAAACATAACCAAACCGGGCTCACCCCGCAGCTTACGGCGGGATCAACCGGCGGGTTGGTTCAAGAAGTGCCCCGCCTTCATCACCGCCGCCACCTCAAGATCCGGGGTAAGCACCACCAGGTCCGCCTGCCGCCCGGCTTCAATCCGGCCGGCGTCGGAGAGCCCCAGCATGTCCGCCGGGTTCTGGCTCGCCGCCCGGACGGCGTCGGCGAGCGGGATGCCGGCCTCGAGGACGGCGTGCCGTACCGCCGCGTCCAACGTGAGGATGCTGCCGGCGATGGTGCCGTCGCTGACCAGGCGCGCCTCGCCGTCGGACACCCGGACG
The DNA here is from genome assembly GCF_042791415.1 of Arthrobacter sp. NPDC056691. Lineage (NCBI taxonomy): Bacteria > Bacillati > Actinomycetota > Actinomycetes > Micrococcales > Micrococcaceae > Arthrobacter > Arthrobacter sp. NPDC056691. The sequence goes on along the minus strand of NZ_JBHTXX010000012.1, from coordinate 12,815 downwards.
TCCAGCCCGCCCAGCTGGTACGTGCCTTCTTGCGCGCAGGCGGCCGCCATGGCGTCGGTGACAAAAACGGCGCGGGCCGGGCTGGCGGCAATGAAGCGGACCAGCGACGGGTGGAGGTGGACGCCGTCGGCAATCACCTCGGCAAACACCGAGGGGTCCTCCAGCAGCGCCAGCGCTGGGCCGGGCTCCCGGTGGTGCAGCGGCCGCATCGCGTTGAACACGTGCGTCCCGGCCGTGGCGCCCGCGGCAATCGCCTCACGGGCAAGGTCGTAACCGGCGCCCGTGTGGCCGATGGCAGCCACAGCGCCGTAGCCGGTGATCTGACGGATGGCGGCCAGGCCCCCTTCCAGCTCCGGCGCGATCGTGACCATGCGGACGGTGCCCCGCCCGGCCAGCATCAGGCGGTCGATGGCGGCCGGGTCCGGCCCGAGCAGAAGCTCCGCCGCGTGCGCGCCCCGGTGATCGGGACTGAGCCACGGGCCCTCCAGATGGATCCCGGCCAGCACCCCCTGCTCCACGAGGGGCGCCAGTGCGGCCACTGCCTTCTCGAGCTGCGGAAGCGGAGCGGTCACCAGGCTGGCCATCAGGGTGGTGGTGCCGTGCGCGCGGTGAACATCGGCGATCCGGGCCGCGGCGGCAGCGGTATCAGCGTCGTTGAAGCTGACGCCGCCGCCGCCATGGATGTGGGCATCCACGAAACCGGGCGCGAGTGTGCCGTCCGGAAAGCTGAAGTCGGGCTCCCGGGCCGGCAGCCCGGGGCCCGCCGCGGTGATCCGGCCGCCGTCGGCTTCCACCCAGCCGGGCTCCAGCACGGCGTCGGGCAGGACGACCCGGAAAGCAGAAATGAGCGTGGGACTCACCAGGTTTCCGTGATCTTGCGCAGGCCCCGGGGAGCGTCAGGGTCGCGGTGCCGGGCGGCAGCCATCGCGTGGGCCAGCCGCTGCAGCGGCATGATCTCCAGGATTGGTGAGAGCTGCTCGTGGACGGCCGGCAGCGGCACCACGTGGTTCTGCGGGCGGGCAGCCCCGGGATCCCCCACCAGGCAGACGTCCGCGCCGCGTTCGGCGAGGCGGTCCAGCACCGGAGCCAGGGCACGGCCGCCGGCACCGGGGGAGGCGACGGCGATGACGGGCCGGTCGGCGTCGATCATGGCGAAGGGCCCGTGCAGCAGGTCCGCGCCGGAGAAGGCGTGCGCGGCCAGGTAGGACGTTTCCATCAGTTTCAGTGCCGCCTCCCGTGCGGTGGGGTAGGAGAAGCCGCGTCCGGTGGTGATGATGTGGTTCACGAAGCGGTAGCGGTCTGCAACCTCCAGTATCTCCGGCCGGGCCAGGACGTCGGCGGCAAGACGCGGCAGGTCCGCCGCTTCCGCGCCGTTTCCTCCGGCCCACGCGTCGATCAGCTGCCAGAGTGCCAGGAGCTGCGACGTGTAGCTCTTTGTTGCGGCGACGGCGCGTTCGGGCCCGGCAAGGATGTCCAGGTGGTGCCCCGCGGCCGCGGCGAGCGGCGAGGAGGGGGCGTTGGTGACGGCCACGGTGAGGGCGCCGGCCCGGGCGGCAGCGGCGGTGGAGTCCACCAGGTCCGGGGAGCCGCCGGACTGGCTGACCGCCAGCCACAGCACCCCGTCCATTTTCGGTTCGGCGCCGTACACGGTAAGGCTCGACGGCGATGCCAGCCCGGCCGGCAGCCCCAGCACCGTCTCGATGAGGTACTTCGCGTACAGGGCGGCGTGGTCGCTGGTGCCGCGCGCGGCCAGGAGGACGTACCTGATGTCGGCGTCCCGGAGGATGGCGGCCAGCCGTGTGACGGCGGGGCGGCCGTGCTCAAGCAGCCGGGCCAGCGACTCCGGCTGTTCCAGGATTTCGGCGGCCATCAGGGAACCGGGAAGCGGGGGCGTGGCGGCGGCGGTGTTGTTCAGGATCGTGGTGTGCGGGGCGGTCATGGGTCTCCTTGGGGGATCAGCGGGGTATGTGGTGAGAGTGGATCAGGCGGGAACTGTGGCGGCCGGCCGGTGTGGTGCGCCGGCAAGCTGGCGGGCCAGTTCCACGGCGCCCCAGGCCGGCGCGCGGTCCAGCACGCGGACGTCGGGAAGGCCGCCGGCTGCCAGCAGCCCGCGCACCCCGGCGGCCAGCGACGGCTGGTTCACCAGCATGCCGCCGGCCAGCAGGACTGGTGGAGGTGGCGGGTCCCCGGCCGTGTCCGGTACCGTGCCGACCCTCCGGTTCACCGTCAGTGCCAGGCGGGCAAGGTGCCGGGCGGCGTCCTCGGCGATGGCCGAGCTCGCAGCATCCGACGCCGCCAGGGCGAACACGGTTCCGGCCAGCCCGGCCCAGTACCGGCGCTCCGGCCGGAGGTAGAACAGATCAAGCAGGTCGACGGGTTCCGCGGCTCCGGTCTGCGTCAAAAGCTGTGCGGTCAGCGGCCCGGCGGGCAGGCCGTCGTCGAATTCCCGCAAAGCGTTACGCACCGCACTGCGGGCCACTGCGTAGCCGCTGCCTTCGTCGCCGAGCAGGTAGCCCCAGCCGCCGGCCCGGGCCTCCCGTCCGTCGCCGGCCTTCGCCCAGGCGGCGGAGCCCGTGCCGGAGATAAGGACGGTACCTGCGGTGAGGCCGCCGGCCGCGAGAATGATGCGGGTGTCGTGGTCCACGTGGACCCGGGCTCCGGGGAAACGGCGGGAGAGGAGGCCGGCCAGGCGTTCCCGGGCGGCGGGCGTGTCGGCTCCCGCGGCGCCGGCAAAGACGGTGTCTATTCCGTGGCCGGCGGGATCGCTGACGCCGAGCTGCCCGGCGAGGTCATCCAGTGCCGCAGCTGCTTCGTCCGGCCCGACGGAGGCGATGTTTGCGCTGCCTACCGTGCACTCCGCGAGCTTCCGGGCCGGTGAGGCACCGCCGGCGGTGAGGCTGGCACCGCCGGGGGTCCCGCCGTCGTCCTTCACTGCAGCGTCTGCCAACACAACCTCAGCCAGGATGGCGTGCGTCTTGGAGCCGCCAATGTCCAGCCCCAGGACACGGCGCAGACCGGGGACGGGCCGCTTCACTTGGCCGCCGGCTTGCTGCTGCCGCCGGTGCTGCCGCTGCTGCCGGTGGCTTCCGGCCAGCGGGCGCCGTTTTCCCAGTAGTGGCGGATTTCCTCGAGGTTCCGGCCCTTGGTTTCGGGGGCGAGGCGGTGGACGAAGACGAAGCCGGCCACGGCCAGCGCACCGAACACTGCGAAGGTGCCGGCACCGCCGAGCCGCTGCAGCATGGTCAGGAAGAAGGCCGCGACGATCACGTTGGCCACGAGGTCCGAGGTCAGCATGGCGCTGGCGCCCAGGGAACGCAGCCGGGCGGGGAACGATTCTCCTGCGTAGACCCAGACCAGCGCACCGAAGCCGAAGGTGAAGCCCACGGTGAACAGCAGCACTCCGAGGAAGCCGACCACGGTCAGGATTCCGCCGAAGTCCTTGCCGGCCATGAACACGCCCACCAGGATGACGTTGGCCACAATCATCATGCCGATGCCGCCGAGCAGGATCGGGCGGCGGCCCACCCGGTCCACCAGGGACAGCGAGACGAACACGGCCACCAGGGATGCGGCCTGAACCAGTGCGGGCAGCAGCAGGAGGGCGGCGTTGCCGGTGAAGCCCATGGCCTCGAAGATCCGGGGGCTGTAGTACACCACGGCGTTGATGCCGGTGATCTGGATGAAGAAGCCGAGCCCGACGACGAACACGGTCGCCTTCAGGTAGGGGGAGCGGAGCATCTCGCGCAGGCCGCCGCCGCGCTCCTCGCTGATGGCCTGGCGCATGTCGGCCAGTTCCGCGTCGACGTCGGCATCCGGCTCGATCGAGCTGAGGGTGCGGCGGGCGTCTTCGGTGCGCCCGCGCATCATGTACCAGCGGGCGGTGTCGGGGAGACGGAGGGTGACGGCGAGGACTGCGATGGCCGGAACAGCGGCCAGGCCCAGCATGAGCCGCCAGTTCTCGGTGGAGGACAGGACATAGGCGGCCAGGTAGCCGATGATGATGCCGATGACGGTGGCCACCTGGTACGCCACGAGCAGGGCGCCGCGCACCTTGGGCGGCGCTGACTCCGCCACGAAGACGGGCACCACCACCACGGAAATGCCGATGGTCAGGCCCAGGAGCAGGCGGGCCACGAGCAGCATGGGCACGTCGGCGGCGAGGGCGCTGAGCACCGCGAACACCGCATACGCTCCGGCCACGCCCACCATGCAGGCCTTGCGGCCCAGCTTGTTGGCGAGCCAGCCGCCGAGGACGGCGCCCAGAACTTCACCGACGACGACGGCGGTAGTCACCAGCTCCTGTTGGCTGGTGGAGAGCTGGAACTCCTTGGTGATGAACAGCAGGGCACCGGCGATATTCGACAGGTCGTAGCCGTAGATTATGCCGATGGTGGCGGCGGTGCCGCCGACCAGCAGGCCGAGGCGGGGCGTCTGGCGCAGGTCTTGCAGGAACGACATCTTTGGGTCCTTGGAAGTGTGATGGGGATGGGGTCCGGGAACTGATGCACACCGGAATTGGTGTAAACCAATTTCCATCATTTTGGCCTAGACCAATTTTCGTGTCAATAGGTACCATCAGATTCATGGAAACCTCCGCGGCCGCCGCCCTGCCCAAGTACTACGTACTCAAGGAGCAGATCCTCACCCTCATCGAGGACGCGGTGCCCGGAACCCTGATCCCTACAGAGCGCGCGCTCGCGGAACAGTACGGAACGTCCCGCACCACCGTCCGGCAGGCGATCGGCGAGCTGGTGGCCGAGGGCCGCCTGGACCGGACGCAGGGGCGGGGCACCTATGTGGCGCCGCCCAAGGTCACGCACGTCCGCCAGCTCACGTCCTTTACCGACGACGCCGCGAGCCAGGGGCTCACGGCTGCGGCCCGGATTGTTGACGTGAGCGTGCTGCCGGCCGACGCGGCCACCGCGCGGCGCCTGGCGGTGGAACCGGGAACGGACATCCACCGGGTGGAGCGGATCAGGCTGGTGGACGGCGAGCCGCTGGCGCACGAGATTGCTTTCCTTGCCGGGCCGCTGCCGGATCTTGCGCGGACGGTGGCGGAGCGCGGCTCCCTGTACGCTGCCCTGCGCGAGGACTACGGAATCCGGATTGCCGAGGTGGAGGACACTGTGGAGACCAAGCTGGCCGGACCGGCGGAGGTGCAACTCCTCGACGTCGAAATGGGCGCTCCCATGCTGCTGGTCCACCGGCTCGGGTTCACCCCGGACGGACGGCCCGTGGAGTGGACCGAGTCGGTGTTCCGGGGGGACCGGTTCCGCTTCGTGGCGCGGATGCACGTCTAGGGCCTGTGCGCCTCCCGCGGGCAGTGCATCGTTTTGTTACGCCCAACTGCGGAAGATGAAGCACTGTTGCGCAGCACGACGGCGGGTGTCGCCGGGCATTGTGAAGCAAGTTACCGGGTGGTTGTGTAAGTCCATAATCACGACGGGGCGGCGTAACGCCCTCCCTGAATCGAGGGGGACATGATCACAGCTTTGGTGCACAGAATCCGGACGCAATGCGGCGCGGAACTGCATGCTTTCCGCAGCCAGGTGCAGGCGCTGGTGAGCCAGGACATCGGTTCCGGCGGCCTGGATGCGGCGGCCACCACCATGGCCCGCCGGCCCTGCCTTGCCACCCCTGGCGTCTCCGTGGACATCGTCGGCTTCACCTGCCCCCATTACGCCGATGGCGCGCCTGCTGTGCGCGTTGCCGTGTCCATGAGCCTGCAGCCCGGCCGGATGGCCTCCGCCGTCCATTGGGAAGAAGCCCATGCCTGGGCCGGGGCCGTGGCCGGCGGGGAGTGGGTTGCCGCCGAATATGTCGGCAGCCAGGAAAGCCAGGACGGGATGGTCTTCCACTACGCCCTGAAAAACGCGGAGGATCCGTACGCCGTGCCCGAATATTCGGCCGTGCCGGAGTATTCCGCAGACTACTCGACGGCGCTGTAGGGCCGCTTAAACCACAAAGGATCCGGCGGGAATGTTCCCGCCGGATCCTTTTTTGTGTGTCTTACCGGATTACTCCTGGCCCAGCCCGGCGGCAGAGGTCTTTTCGCCGGTGACTTCGTTCAGCTTGGTCAGGTCGAAGATGCCCTTGATGTCGGCCTGCTTGGTGGTGCCGGCGTCCACGCCGTCCTGCAGCAGCTTCTTGAACGCTCCGGCCAACGGGTCCACCGTGAACACGATGTTCTTCAGCGAACGGTCAATGACGTCCTGCGAGAGCGCCTTGCCGGCAGCTTCCTTCAGGGCGGCGTTCACTTCCGTGGCCTTCTCGGCGGCCGGGGTGTCGTTGAGCCACTTGACGGCCTGGACGTGGCCCTTGAGCAGCGCCTCGACGGTCTGCGGGTGGTCGGCGGCGAACTTCTTGTTCACGATCAGGATGGTGGTGGGGAACTCACCGGGCTTGCCGGTCAGCGACCCGTCCCAGAGGTCCTTCTCGTCCACCAGGACCTTCGCGCCGGCCTGAAGCACCAGGCGGGAAGCCCACGGCTCGGGCAGCCACGCGCCGTCGAGCTTGCCGTTCTGGAACAGCTTCAGCGTCTGGGCGTTCTCGGTGGGGTTGATCGCAACGTCCCCGCCGCCGTCGGTGTTGGTCTTGTAGCCCTGCTTGCCAAGCCAGGCGCGAAGCGCCACGTCCTGGGTGCCGCCGAGCTGCGGGGAGGCGAGGGTCTTGCCCTTGAGGTCAGCCGCGGTCTTGATCTCCGGCTTGACCACTAGCTGTGCGCCGCCGGAGGCCGCCCCAGCGATGATGCTGATGGATTCGCCCTTGCTCTTGACGAACGAGTTGATGGCCGGGTTCGGGCCGATGTAGGTGGCGTCGATTGCGCCGGCGTTGAGTGCCTCGATCGCGGCCGGACCGGCGTTGAACACCTGCGTGCTCAGCTTGGTGTCGCCGAGCTCCTTCGCGATGAAGCCCTTCTGGACGCCGACCAGCGCGGTGGCGTGGGTGATGTTCCCGAAGTAGCCCAGCTTCAGCTCGGTGGCGGGGCTGGTGACAGCGGCCGCGTTGGCTGAACTCGGGGCGGAGTTGTTCGCGGCGGTGGTGGCGACGGCGACGCCTGCGCCCAGGACGGCGAGGATGCCGGCGGCGATGCCGATCTTGAGCCCGCTGGGGCGTTTCCGGCCGGCAGGCTGGCCCGCGGCGATCCGGGTGGAACCCGGGTTCTCGTGTGAAGAAGACATGATGTTTCCTTTTGGATGATGGAACGGAGGGGATGGCGCTGAGCGTTGGATTGAGATTATGGGGACCCTCCGGCGGCCACAATGGCTGCCGACGCAGGCGTTCACCCGGCGTCGCAATCGTTCATCCTCGGGGTCTCATAGCTTCACCGGGCGTCGCGGAACGTTAAAAATCGGGGGCCAAACGCCCGTCCGCGGCGGACTTAAGGGTTTCCAGCACGGCGGGCAGAAGGTGCTGCTGCCGGCCCCAGACCGGATCGAGAAGTTCGACGTACCAGGAGTCGGCCAGCAGGAGCGCGAGGGTCTCGTTGCTTTCGCGGGCCCAGTCCTGGATCTGCTCCGATTCGACGGGATTTTCGCTGCTTCCCAGAACAGTGACCACGTCGCCGTCGTGCACGGTGACCGGAACGGAGGCCTGGCTGACCTCTCCCGGTGCGTGCGCGATGGCAATGAGTTCTGTCCCGGCCGACAGCCGCAACAGGAGGGCCGCCGACTCCGCGGAGCAGAAGCCGGTGACATACTCGCGCTGGGCGTGGCCGGCGTCGGGACCTAGGCCGGGCTGGGATTCCTTGGTGAACAGCCCGCTGCGGTTGAGCTCGGCCAGTTGGCCGGCGATGGGCAGGGTCTCGTCGTCGAAGCGCGGGGCGAGGGTTCCGGGCTGGTATTCGCTGGTGCCCTCAAGCCACCGCGCGGTCAGTTCCCCGGCGGCGGCCAGGGTGCCGGCCTGCCGCCACACCTCACGGTCCGCCAGGAGCCTGCCGTAGCTGTCACGTTCGGTCGTGAATTGATCGCTCATACTCGATGCTAGGCGCGGCGGCGCGGTGACGGGCAGGCCCAATGACGCCGTCGAACGCAGTGTGAATCGCGGTTACGCCGTGTATCCTCCGGTTTCCCCGGGCTTTGACCGCCCATTTCCGCTGGCGGATAGTTGCAGCCACAACCTTCGCATTCACTACTTTCTTAGGGGCACCCAATGAACCGTCAGTCTCCCACGTCCCGCACGGGCGCATTCACGCCGGCGGTGGGCCTGGCCCTCGCCGCCATCAGCCTGCTGGCGCTCTCCGCCTGCTCCGACCCCGGGGCTGCGGCGTCGGCGAACGCGCCGGCCGCCACGACCGCCGCCACGTCATCAGCCAAGACCTTCAACCTGACGCCTGAGCAGGACCGCTTTCCCGTCACAGTGGACACGGCCGCCGCAGCCCTGGTTCCGGAAGCGATCAAGAAGGACGGAAAGCTGACAGTGGCCGTCAGCCCGTTCGCACCGCCCCTGGCGGTTTACGCCACGGACAACCAGACGCCGGTCGGCAACGAGGTGGACATCGCCGTCGCACTGGCCCAGACGCTGGGACTGGAAGCGGAGATCGTGCCGACCGCCTGGGCCGACTGGCCCCTCGGCGTCGAATCAGGCAAGTACGAGGCCGTCCTCTCCAACGTCACCGTGACGGAGGAGCGCAAGCTCAAGTTCGACTTCGCCAGCTACCGCGACGACAAGCTCGGCTTCTACGCCAAGAGCGACAGCGGCATCACCAAGGTCGAATCCGCCGCGGACGTTGCCGGCAAGCGCGTCATCGTCGGCTCGGGCACCAACCAGGAATCCATCCTGCTGCGCTGGGACGAGGAGAACAAGGCCAAGGGGCTCAAGCCGGTCGAGTTCCAGTACTACGACGACGACTCCGCCTCGAACCTGGCGCTGCAGTCCGGCCGCGCTGACCTGACCTTCGGACCGAACGCCACCGCCGCCTACAAGGCCGCCACCGACGAGAAGACCAAGCTGGTGGGCCTGGTGGACGGCGGCTGGCCGCTCAAGGCGAGCATCGCCGCCACCACCAAGAAGGGCAACGGCCTCGGCGCAGCTGCCCAGGCCGGGCTCAACCACCTGATCGAGGACGGCACCTACGGCAAGATCCTGGACCGCTGGGGCCTCTCTTCAGAAGCGGTCAAGAAGTCGGAGCTGAATCCGGCGGGCCTGCCCAAGAGCTAGCTGCCTGGCGGCTAGCTTCCGGGGACCACCTTGAGCGCAGAGTTCCACTGGAACTCCGGCAGCTGGTCGTTTGCGGAGAGCAGGATGTGCAGGAAACCGGCCTGCTCAAGCTGCCGGGCCCGCCGCTGGGGTCCGACGACGATCGGCCGGAGGCCGCCTGCTTTCACGAACCCTGCGACGGCCCGCACGGCGTCCTCGTCGTCACCCGCGATGAGGACGTCGAGCTGCTGCCCGGCCACGTCACCGGCGGCCAGCGTTCCGGCGAAGGTGGTGTTGAAGGCCTTCACCACCTTGGCGCCGGTAGATTTTTGCAGCTCTTCGGCCGCGGAGCTGCCCTCGGGTACGCTGAGGCCTTCGAACGTGGACATGTCCACCGGATTTGTGATGTCCACATAGATCTTGCCGTCCAGTGCGCTGCCATACTTGGCAACGACGTCCCTGGCAGGATCGTAGTACACGGCCGGAATGACGATGTCGCCGCTGAGGTCGTCGCCCACGACCCCCGTGGTCACCTGGCCCTCAAGTTCGGCCGCGAGGGCATCGGCTTTGCCCTTGTCCTCGTGGGCGAGGAGCTGGACACTCTTGCCGCCTGCGATGGCGCGGGTCGCGAGCCCGCGGGCCATGTTGCCTGTTCCGATGATGGTGATGTCAGTCATTGTGTTCTTCCTTCCAGGGGGTCAGTCCAGGGATCAGGAAAATCCATCCAGGTGGGCGACGTTACTTCAATCTCCAACAAAATCAAGATGCGTCAGGCGATATTCCCGGCGTCCCTGGCGAGCAGTTCGGCTGTCCGCGTGATCGACGCTCGCCGGCGTGCCGTGTTCTGCGTGCCGGCAATGACCGCGCTGACGTTGGGGCTCGACGCCCAGGCATGGCAGAGCGTCACGATGGTGAGGAGCAGCTCTTCGGCGGCCTGCTGGTCTACGCCCGGCAATGCCTGGCGCAGTTCGTTTACCTTGCCCGCCGCCCGCAGCGCGCGCCGCTCGGCGTCGACCGGGGTTCCGCGCTCCAGCCCCTCCCAGGACGTCAGCCGTGCCAGGGCGGGTTGGGTGACGGAGAAGTCGAAGTACCGGCCAGCGAAGTCCGCGGCGGCCTCCGGACCTGACCCGAGAACCGGGAGGCCCTCAAGCGAGGTTGCCAGCTGCCGGCTGAGTGCTGCTTCGAACAGCTGGACCTTGCCGCCGAAATAGAAGTAGATCCGTTCCCGGTTGGTTCCCGATGTTTTCGAGATCTGGTCGATCCGCGCGCCCGAGAAGCCGCGCTCGGAGAATTCCCTGATGGCGGCGTCGAGAAGTCGTTCGCGTGTAGCCTCCGTGTCCCATGCCATGGACCGATGTTATCTCCAACCATTCGTTTGCTTTTGCCCGCAGCCGCTGGCTAGCATCAAATCCAAACAAAGAGTTGGAGATTTCGTGGAACACAACGGCAGGGCCTTTGCGGCGGACGAAACAGACGGGCATCACCACCGGATCCCAGGTCTTGTGTCTGTGCACGTGCGGGCCGCGATCACCTGGCTGGCGATCTTCCCGCTGGCCGCGATCGGCATGAACCTGCTTGCGGTCTTCGCGCCGGACTGGCCTCCCGTGCTTCGGGCCTTCGTCCTGACGCTCATCGTGGTGCCGACTGCCGTGTACTTCGCCGTGCCCAGGCTCCTGCTGCTGCAGGGCCGGATCAGCGGCTGGGTGCGCGGACGGGCACGCGTGCGCGGCTGAAACTCCTACGGCAGCCTGTCCGGCCGCAGCACGCTCGGAGTGCCCGCCTGTGCGGGCTCCAGCGGCACCGGACTGACCAGCACCGCGGGCCCACGGTGCAGCACGCCGTCGGAGAGTGCCCGGCAGCGCATGCCCCCGCGCCCGCGCATCGCGGCGTGCGCGCCGGGGGCGAGCATCCGGTCCATCCACGCGCAGGGGTGGGCGGGGCGCCCGCCTTTGAACCGCACCACATCGCCCCGGGATTCCAGCGCGAAATCCTGGCCCAGGAGCGGGGCCAGGTGTGCGCCCCGGAGGATCACGTTGCGCCGGGTCAGCAGCGGATCGAAGGGGCCGGCATCCAATTCGGCTGCCATGGCTTCGAGGGCCTCGACGGCGAACAGGGTGACTGCCGCGTCCATGTGCGCCGCCTTGCCGAAGAACCGGTCCCCGACAATGCCCTTGCCGGCCACGATCTCAACCCGGTCCGCATCCGCCGTCGGCACGTCAGCGGCGCCGTCACGTGCGCGGCCGAAGTAGGCGTGCGCCGGCGAAACGAGCAGATGCAGGACGTCCACGTCGTACCGGTAGGTTGCCGTCATGCAATAACGCTATACCCGGCCGCGGATGGAGATCAGGCCGGCCTCGCGAGCAGGGAGCTGGCTTCCTGGCGGGTGGTTCCGGAGTCCTGGATGGCGTCGGCGATGTGGGCGAGTTCGGCGGGGATGTCGCGGCCCTTTTTGCGCATCGCGGTGGCCCAGAGCCGGCCGGCGCGGTAGGAGGAGCGGACCAGTGGGCCGGACATGACGCCGAGGAAGCCGATCTCTTCGGCTTCGTGCTGGAGGTCGACGAGTTCCTGGGGTTTGACCCAGCGGTCCACGGGGAGGTGGCGTTCGGAAGGGCGCAGGTACTGGGTGATGGTGATCAGGTCGCAGCCGGCCCCGTGGAGGTCGCGGAGGGCCTCGGAGATTTCCTCGCGGGTTTCGCCCATGCCCAGGATCAGGTTGGACTTGGTGACCATGCCCAGGTTGCGGCCCTGGGTGATGACGTCCAGGGAGCGTTCGTAGCGGAACGCGGGGCGGATGCGCTTGAAGATCCGGGGCACGGTTTCGACGTTGTGCGCGAAGACCTCGGGTTTGGAGTCGCAGATCGCGGCGATGTACTCGGGTTTGCCGGAGAAGTCCGGGATGAGGAGTTCGACGCCGGTGCCGGGGTTCAGTTCGTGGATCTTGCGGACCGTTTCGGCGTAGAGCCAGACGCCTTCGTCTTCGAGGTCGTCGCGGGCGACGCCGGTGACGGTGGCGTAGCGCAGCTGCATGGCCTGGACGGAGCGGGCCACCTTGGTGGGTTCGAACCTGTCCACGGGGGAGGGTTTGCCGGTGTCGATCTGGCAGAAGTCGCAGCGGCGGGTGCATTCGGAGCCGCCGATCAGGAAGGTGGCTTCCTTGTCTTCCCAGCATTCGAAGATGTTCGGGCAGCCGGCCTCTTCGCAGACGGTGTGCAGGCCTTCCTTTTTGACCAGGTTCTTCAGGCCTACGAATTCCGGGCCCATCTGGACCTTGGCCTTGATCCAGTCCGGTTTGCGTTCCACCGGGGTGGCCGCGTTCCGCTGCTCGATCCGCAGCATTTTCCGGCCTTCTGGTGCCAGTGTCATGGTTCTCTTTCCCTAGGGTTTAAATCAGTAGGAGTGCTATATCAGCAGGCCACGACGTTGACGGCGAGGCCGCCCATGGCCGTTTCCTTGTATTTGGAGCTCATGTCCTTGCCGGTCTCGCGCATGGTCACGATGACCTCATCCAGCGAGACCCGGTGCGAGCCGTCGCCCCAGAGGGCCATCTTCGCCGCGTTGATGGCCTTGGCCGCGGCGATCGCATTGCGTTCGATGCAGGGCACCTGCACCAGCCCGCCGATCGGATCGCAGGTCAGGCCGAGGTTGTGCTCCATCGCGATTTCGGCGGCGTTCTCCAC
>NZ_JBHTXX010000011.1:139242-142726 GCF_042791415.1 Arthrobacter sp. NPDC056691 | reverse complement strand
GGCCGGAGCTCTGCGACGGACAGCACTGGACCCAACAGCCGGCCACGGAGCGAAGCGGAGTGGACGCCCGATCCCTGGTTGAAGCGCAGCGGAAACCAGCAGAGCCCCGCGAGCCTTTCCTTTGCGGGCCCCGCCGCTTCCGCCATCCCGGCCCCGCGTCCTGGGCGGGACCGGCGCCAAGGGCGCCACCGGTAACGGCGGTCGGCCGCGGGCAGCCATCCGGCAACCGGCACCTGGTCCACACTGTTTTTTGCTTAAACAGAAGTTTGTGGCTTAAACAGAAAAGGGCCGGCTGGTGGGCCGGCCCTTTGCCGTTCCTCGGCAAAGGAAAACTACGGTGTTCAGCTTAGCCGAACCACAGGTGCCCACGGCTGCGGGCGTGGGGTGTGTTCCCCTGCCGGCGCGGCATGTTGGTAGGGATCCTGGGGGTCGCGTGAATGGCGGTCCGCCGCTGGTGAGTGGGCACTGTGGTTCGCCGGGGGGCGGCGGACCGCCCCGCGTTCGAGAGGTTCCAGGGCCTGCACGTGGTGAGTGGCCGGGGCCTTGCCGGGCGGTGAGAGGTTCCGCCCGGCAAGGGGTCCTGTCAGGCTGCGGCGTCGTCCTCGGCGGGCTTGCCGCTGTCGAGGATCATCTGCTCGGTTTGGCTTGCCGTGTAGCCCCACGTGACCAGCTGGGTCAGGTAGTCCCGGTGGGTCTGGGACGGGGACCGCCACGAGTCCTTGGCGATGGTCTTTTCATACCCTGCGCAGACGAGTGCGATGAGGGAGAACTCGGGCCGTGCCGTGGACTTGGCCACGTGGTCACGGAGCGGGTTCCATGCCCACGCGGTCGATTCTTCGACCTTCGCACCGACCATCTCGGCCGCGACCTTGCCGTCGTAGCCGCTGGCCGTTTCGGAGTGGTGGGTGATGGCGTGCACGGTAAAGTACTGCCAGCCTTTCGGGGCCTGCTTCCGGGCCAGCAAGCTCTTCACGAACTCGCGGCGGACCTTGGTCGCGGCTTCCATCTTTTTGTTGTTCTCGATCAGGGTTTTCCGCTCGGCTTTCTGTTCCTCGGTCATGGGGCCTTTCCGGTATGGCTGGCCGCCGTCGTAGCGTTCGTACTTCGGCGTGAAACCCTGTTCCTTCCAGCCGGTGATGACGGGCTTGGCGGTGTGCTGGCCCCGGTAGTCGGTGCTGATCACGTAGGCGTTGGCGTCCTCGTCCGTGGCGGGTTCGCCGTTCGCACGGTTGGCCGCCGATACGTACAGGTTTTCTTCGTCGGAGTAGTGTCCGGCGTCCTCCACGATGGCCTTGCCCTTAGCTTTCAGTTCCTCGATCTGCGCCGCGCGGGCGGCAGCGCTTTCGCGGCGGTCCCGCAGCAACTGGGCGACGTGCAACAGCTGGTCGGGTTCGTCCATGATCACGGACTCCAATTCCTCCGTCGCATCCTCGTCCCCTTCGAACTCGGCCATAATGAGCGCTTCCTCGATACTCCAACCTTTGCCAAGGGCGGCGGCTCCGGCCTCGGACGCTTTGGCCTTCAGCGCAGATTCGACGGTGGTTTTGGTGCGTCCGGTTTTCTTCGCGATCGCGGCCGCCGAGACACCGATCAGGGACAGCTGGTGGTAGGCGTCCGCTTCGTCGGCTTCGGTGAGTTCGGCGCGCTGGATGTTCTCCACGACCTGCGTCACGATGCGTTCGGCTTCTTCGGGGGACTCGATGATCATCACCGGAATCAGGGGACGCTCGGCTTCGACAGCGGCGCGGGTGCGGCGCTGGCCCATCAGCACGTGCACGGTCCCGTCGTCCTTGCGGTGAGCGATCACCGGTTCCATCACGCCGTGTTCTTTGATGCTGGCGACGAAATCAGGGGTCAGGGCGGCATCCTTGCGGACGTTCACGTCCACGGTCAGGGTGGCCGGGTCGATCATTTCCAGCGAGGGGGTTGCGTTCATGGGTGTTGCTCCTTCTTTGCCGAGAAGTGGGGTGGGTGGGGCGGCTTTGGTGACCGGCCAGCTCCCCTCTCCCCCGTTGTTTTTTGGCTGCTGGCGGAGCTTGCGGAGCTGTGGCCGACGGAGGCCTGTCTACCCTTGGGCAAGGGCCGGGAAATTCCCGGAGGAAAGAAGCGACGCAGGAGCGCCGCAGGGAAATTCCCGGACCGCAGGCCCCTGAGGAACGAAGGGGCTAGACCGGCCGGAGCGGACACGTACAATCCGAAGGACAGCAGCCAAAAAACGTCGAAGACGTGGAAACAGGGCCAGGGATGGCCGGAGCTCTGCGACGGACAGCACTGGACCCAACAGCCGGCCACGGAGCGAAGCGGAGTGGACGCCCGATCCCTGGTTGAAGCGCAGCGGAAATCAGGACGAGCCCCGCGAGCCTGCGCGTTGGACACAGAGGAGGACCGGCACCCCCGGGGTGCCGGTCCCCGATCTTCGATCCTTAGAGAAGCGCCTGCGGCGCTGTTGTGCTTCTAGCGTTGGAAGAAGCTGATGACTTCCATAATGGTGAGCACTGCCCCGGCGATCATGATGGCTGCCCCTACGACCTGGAGGATGCGTCCCCCTTGTTGTTTGGTGTCGCGCAGCGCTGTTCCGAGGGCGAAAATGCCCGCGCCATCAATAACCATCGCCGGGCCCCAGTGGTTCGGTACCAGGAGGATGCCGACGAACAGGAGCAGGACCCCCGTCCAAGCGAGGCGCCGCGCTTTCCGTCCCTTCTCTGTTTCGGTCAAACGATCAGCTCTTTCTTCCGCTGGCGTGTGCATCGGTTTCATCTGCCGGTTCTCTTCCTTTGTCGTCTTTGTGCATCGTATCCGGCTCCACCGACACTCTTCCGGGCCTGCCGCAGACGGCAGCCGTTCGCTGCCGCCCTGTGGCGCCACTGGCGGTCCGCTGCCGGCGACCACGCACCCGCCCCAGCCATAGGCGGCCGACCGCCCGCGTGGACCGGCCCGCGTGGACCGGCCACCGCGGGCGGTTCAGCTCACCGGGTCCGGCAGTTCGGAAGAATCGTGCAGTTCCGACGATTCGTGCAGTCCGAAGAGTTGCTGTGCGAGGTCGATCAGGTGCTCTGGCACGTCTCCCTCGCCGCCGTCCCCGGTCTCGCCCAGCACCACGACGTCCCCGCAGTACACGTCGTACAGGACTCCGGTCTCTTCAAGAACCAGTGCCGCGGCGCGGCGGTTAGGGGCGAGGTCCAGGATTTAGCCTTCCTCGTTCAGGTAGAAGTGCCAATCGTCCCCGCTGACGGCTTCGATGTTGCCGCCGACGAGGGCTTGCAGGTTCTTCAAACCCGCGTCGATGGTGTCGATGCGCGCCGCCGCGTTGGTGTCTGCGGGGATGATCAGTGCGGTGCAGGTGCTCAAGGTGGTTTCCTTCGCTGGTGGTCTGTCGGGTGGGGCCGGGGGGTGGGGGGCCGGCCGGGGGGGGGCGACCCCGGGAAGGGGGGGGGGGTGTGGGGGCCGACCCACGAAGGGGGGGGGGGGTAAGCTGGGGTTTGCG
>NZ_JBHTXX010000011.1:4668-139232 GCF_042791415.1 Arthrobacter sp. NPDC056691 | reverse complement strand
GGGGTGCCGGGTCCAACTGGGGTTTCCTTCGGTGGTTGGGCGGGGGGGGGGGCCGGGTGGTCCCGGCCCGGCCGGGGGGGGCACAACCCGGGAATGGGTGGGGGTTAGTCGGTCCAGACCATGCAGGGCTGCCGGTACTTCGCTGGCATGTCCGCGGCGTTCTCTGGCAGGTCCTCGGGGCCTTGGGCCTGCCCGTGCGTCCAGTTGAAGTGTGCGTGCCTGCTGATCTCCGTCCACTGGCGTGCCTTCGTCCTAAAGAACGCGCAGGTCACGTCGCCCTCGCAGTAGGTGGCGACGCCGAACAGATTCCCGATGGAATCGGCGGTGCGGATCCCGGCGACCATCACGTAGGGCCACTGGCCCAGGTCCCAGCCGTCGCATCCCCAGCTGGGGATGACGGCCCAGCCGTGCTCTTCGATCAGTTCCATCCAGTCGTACCCGTCATTCATGTGGTAGTTGCCGAGCACGGTGACGCCGTCGATGGTTTCGCCGGTGTCTTTGGTGGTCACAGTCCTGGTGATTACTGCGTTCATTTGGTGTTGCTCCTTCTTTGCCGAGAAGTGGGGTGGGTGGGGCGGCTTTGGTGACCGGCCAGCTCCCCTCTCCCCCCGTTGTTTTTTGGCTGCTGGCGGAGCTTGCGGAGCTGTGGCCGACGGAGGCCTGTCTACCCAAAGGGCAAGGGCCGGGAAATTCCCGGAGGAAGGAAGCGACGCAGGAGCGCCGCAGGGAAATTCCCGGACCGCGGGCCTCTGAGGAACGAAGGGGCTAGACGGGCCGGAGCGGACACGTAAACTCCGTAGGACAGCAGCCAAAAAACGTCGTAGACAAGAAGGGCCAGGGATGGCCGGAGCTCTGCGACGGACAGCACTGGACCCAACAGCCGGCCACGGAGCGAAGCGGAGTGGACGCCCTCATGGGTGCGAGCCCCCGCGAGCCTGCGTTACTCCCAGCAAACGGCCAACACTCTTCCAAGGTGCTCCGGGCTTTCCCCAAGGTTGGCGAGACAGGGTTGTCTCATCCCCAGGGGCCGCAGCATTGGACAAAGCCTGCCGGCCAGGACGCCGGGGCCCGGACTGTCCCCCATGCAGCCGGCCCCGGCGGAAAGGCACCCCAGGATTTGCTGCCACCCAGTGGGTGGAGAACGCGGACCCCTCCATGGCCACGGGCCGGCCAGGTGGGAGGATGGTTCCGTGGCGACCAGGCGGCGCACTGCGGCTCCGAACGCGGAGTGGGTGCTGATGTACCGGGGCGGGCTGACCCGCCCCCGGATCGCCGCGCTCACCAGGGCCCCGTCCTCGACCATCAGCTACCACCTGACCGTGGCGCTGGCCGCCGACCCCGGGCTCCAGGCAGCGCACGAACAGGCCGCCGGCACACCGGCACCACAGGTGAGCGTGCTGGGGCTGGCGCGGATGCGCGAGCTCGTGGCCCTGGTCCAGGAAACCGGCCGGTACCCCACCCGTACAGCCGTTGATGCTAAGGAGCGGATGGTGGCGTCCTGGTGGGAGCGGCGCCGCCGCGACGCTGCGGCCGGGACACTCGCACCGGCCTACCGTGACGGGCTTGCCGTGCTCCCGGACTGGCAGCGGCCACCACGGTCTGTGGCCGATGAGGCCAGGTGGCAGGACCGGCTCACAGCCCTGGTCCGGTACCGGGCGGCGGGGAATGACTGGCCGCGGCACAAGGCAGTCGCGGCCGGCGAGGAACACGACCTGGGCGTCTGGCTCCACGTCCAGCGCCAAAAGGCGCGACGCGGCGAACTCGAACCGAACAAGGCGCGGACCCTGGACGAGCTGCTGCCGGGCTGGCGGACCGGACGGCAACGTGGCCGGAAACCCCACAACAGCCCCAGCGCCGCAGGCAGCTGAGCCGGAGACGGAGGCGCCAGGCATTGGTACTCTGGCTGTGGACTCTCGTTTACCGAAGGGGGATACGGGAATGGGCCTCAGCCGTCTCTTTCAACGCAAGGCAGCGGCCGCCCCCGGCCGCGGACCCGCCCCAGACCTCCCGGCCGAGCCCCCGGTGCCGTCGAAGGCTCCGCTGTCGGCCGAGCAGGAAGAGGACCTGCGCAGCGCCTGGGCCGAGCTGACCGAGGCAGCAGAGCGGTCAAAGGTGGTCAGCTTCCGTGCCTGCACCCGCGCCGGAGGGTCCTGGACGGAAAACCCGGCAGCGGTCCGGGCGATCGCGGCCACCCTCCGCGACTTCCCCAAGGACGGCCGGCAACCTACCTGAGCGGGTGAACGGGTTGTGCCCGTTGGGGGCAGGTGGAGCCCACCGCACAGCTCAAAGCTGTCCCCATTGGGTACAACCCGGGCCGGCCCTCCGCCTGCATCGGAGGCAATCTGAGGCGGGGTCGTTCGGTTGTCAGTCCCCGGCGCTACACTTGAAACCTATCGAACATATATTCGAAAAAAGGTGTGTTGTGGGCGTTGTTATTGGCCCCCGCGTGATAGATGCGGGCGTCTCATTGTTGTCGGTGCTGGTCTCCCCGGTGCCGGTCGCTGCCGGGTATCCGTCGCCGGCGCAGGACTACTTCGAGGGCCGGATCGACCTGAACGAGCACCTGATCAAGGACATCACCAGCACCTACGTCGTCCGCGTGACCGGGGAATCGATGGAGGGCGCCGGGATCAGCGACGGGGACGAACTGATCGTGAACCGGGCACTGGAACCCACCGACGGGTGCGTGGTCGTCGCGGTCCTGGACGGGGAGCTGACGATCAAGCGGCTGCGCATCACCCCGGCCGGGGTGGTGCTGCAGGCCGAGAACCCGGCCTACCCGGACATCCGAGTCCCGGCCCTGGCCGACCTGGTCATCTGGGGCGTCGCGACGAGGTGCCTGCACCATGTCTAATATGCGCTTTTCCTTTACACGGGAGCCGTGCGGGCAGGGGGCAGACAGTGTCTAGGCCGGCGGTGATGCGGCGGATGCCGCAGATCGCGCACATGGACGTGAACTGCTTCTACGCCTCCGCGGAGCGGGCGTTCAACCCGTCCCTGGAGCACAAACCCGTCATCGTCCTCTCCAACAACGATGGGTGCGCGGTCACCCGCTCCCCCGAGGCCAAGGCCCTGGGCATCCCCATGGGCGAGCCGTGGTTCAAACTCGCCCCCAGGGCCAAGGAATGGGGCCTCGTCGCGCTCTCGTCCAACTACGAGCTCTACGGGGACATCAGCGCCCGGGTCATGGAACTGCTGGGCCGGTACTCGGCCTGGCTGGAGGTCTACAGCATCGACGAGGCCTTCCTCGGCGTCAAAGGCTCCCCTGCCGAGCTGCTGGCCCTGGGCCGGTCCATGAAAGCCGCGGTCCGGCGGAACGTCGGCGTGCCCGTCTGCGTCGGGATCGCCCCGACCAAGACACTGGCGAAACTGGCCAACAAATGGGCCAAGAACAACCCCGTCTTCGGCGGGGTGTGCCACTGGGACTCCGTCCCCTCCCTGGAGCGGGAAGGGCTGATGGGGCGCCTGTCGGTCATCGAGATCTGGGGCGTCGCCGCCCGGCTGACCCGGCGGCTGAACGCCCTGGGCATCCACTCAATCCTTGACCTGTCCCGGGCGAATCCGGTGATGATCAGGGACCGTTTCTCCATCGTCATGATGCGCACCGTCCTGGAACTGCAGGGCACCCCCTGCATCCCCTTGGAGGAGGAACGCATCGGGCGGGACCAGCTCATCTTCTCCCGTTCCTTCGCCACACCCGTCACCACCGCCGCCGGGATCCGGCAGGTCCTCTCCGTCTACGGGCAGCAGGCCTCGGCCCGGCTGGCCAAACACGGACTGCAGGCCAAAGTCCTCACCGCGTTCGCCGGCACCTCCCACTACAACCCCAAAGACACCTCCTACCCCTCAGTGTGCGTGCCGTTGCCGATGCCCACCGCCGACCCCGTGATCCTGACCAGGGCCGCCCACGCACTGCTGCCCCAGATCACCGAGGGCATCCGCTACGCCCGCGCCGGGATCATGGTCACCGACCTGCGCCCCACCGGAAACCAAAAACCCCTGTCCCTGTTCGAAAACCCGCACGAAGAACGCGGCGTCGGCACCCTCCTGGAGAACGTCACCCGGCGCTACGGCCGCGGGTCCATCGGCCTGGGCCACGCCGGCATCAAAACTGGACTCGACTGGACCATGAAACGCGACATGCTCTCCCCCCGGTACACCACCCACTGGGACGAACTCCCCCTCGTCAAAGCCGCCTAAACCACCACCAACACACGACCACCAGCACCACACGAAAGAGCAATTCCCCTCATGACGATCGCCCCCGACGCTCCCACCCTGACCACACACATTCCCGACGCACCCGTGGACGTCCGCTTCACCCCCACCGGCACTCCCCTGGCCGTCCGCTACGACGGCACGATCTGGCCCGTCGCCGCCGAACCCCTCCACTGGTACACCCGCGACTCCTGGTGGGACACCCGGACCACAGCCCCACGCGGGATCGGGAACGTCGTCGACATCGAGCACTGGCGCCTGCAGGTCCGGTATAGCACCTCCGCGCTGTTGCGGACCTTCGAACTCCGCCGCCAACCGCTGTCGGAGCAGTGGCTGCTCACGTCCATCACCGACAGCTAGGGCAGAAATGGGTGGTTTCTCCGGCCCGGTCCCGAACGCAATGTGGACGGCGCTGCGCGATGAGTTCGGCCTGCCCACCCTGGAGGAGGTGCGTGCCCGGCTAGACGTGTTGCCGGATCCGGAACTGGTGCTGCCGGCCCTGGTTCGGGTCTTTATCGGGGACGGGACCTTCTGCCCGGGCTTCCAGTTCCTGCCCGGCGGCCAACTGGATCCCGGGTGACGGCCCTTTTCAGGGCGGCACTGGAGGCGAAAGTGCCGCACAACTACTTCGCCCTTTGGATGATGACCCCGACCCGGCAGCTCTCCGGCTCCCGGCCGGTGGACCGGCTGGACGAAAACCGGCCGGCTCGTCAGGCTCCTGGGAGCCGCCACAGGGGCCGCATCCGTGCGGCGGCAGTAAAGGGTTCAACATTCTCAGCCGTCCTGGACGCCCACGCTGGCAGGAGAGCAGTCGTCTGCTCAGGGAGCTGGTCGGCGTCGAAACCTTGGCGCGCCGAGGTACGCCGGGGCGTGGGCCGCTGACCGGAAAGTGGCTACTGAAGGGCCATCACTGACAGTGGGATGCTGCTGCGTAGTGTGGGGCCATGGGACTGATGTACGACGATCCGCGGCTGGCCGCGCTGACGCTGCTGCGCATCGCCGCCGAGGAATCCGAAGGCCCTAGTGAAATGACCGGCCACATGCACGCCGTCATGGACGACCTCGTCCAGCGCAACGGTGCCGGGTACCTGGCGGAGCTGGCCATCGCCCTGGCCCGGACCGGGTTCATCGCCCTCGACGAACTCGCCCGGACCACCGGAAACAGCACCGCCGAGCTGCTGGACGCCGTCGAGGTCGACACGCTCGAAGGCCTCGATGGGGACTGCTGATCACACCGCCGGTAGCGGGCTGCCGGCGGGGCTTGCCCCGCCGGTGAAAGTCGCCCTCGCCCGGGCCGTCACAAAGATGCCCCGGGCCCTGCCCGGGACTCTGCTGTACGAACCCAAATGGGATGGCTACCGCTGTACGGTCGTCCGAGAAAATGACTGGCCCACCCTTTGGTCGCGGCAGGGCAAAGAACTTACGAAGTATTTCCCTGACCTCATTAAGGTCCTGGAGGCTGCTGTCCCTCCCGGGTGCGTGATCGACGGCGAGGCCGTGATCTGGACCGACGGCCGGCTCGATTTCACCGCCCTGCAGCAGCGCCTCGGCGCCGGCCCGAAAACCCTCCCCGGACTGGTGCGGCAGACGCCGGCCAACTACGTCGCGTTCGATGTCCTCGCCGTGGCCGGACACGATGCCCGCGGCCTGCCGCTGCACCAACGCAGGGCACTCTTGGAAGAACTCGCCACCGGGTGGGAACCGCCACTGTCCCTCTCCCCCACCACCACCGACCCCGACACGGCCGCCCGCTGGTTTCGAAGAGCTCCCCCACACAGGGATCGAGGGACTCATCATCAAAAACACCAACCAGCCATACACGCCAGGCCTCCGCTCCTGGAAGCTGAAACACAGGGAAACCGTAGACGTCATCTGCGGAGCCGTGATCGGACCGATCACCCAACCCTCTGAAGTCGTCGCCGGACTGATCCTCGAGGGCGAACTCCGGATCGTCGGCCGGTCCACGCCACCGAAGACGCCGGACGTCCGGGACCTGGCCCGATGGCTGCAACCGCCGACGGGTCAGCACCCCTGGCCCGCCAGCGTTAAGGGCACGACCCTGGACAGATTCAACCGGGACAAGGAACCCGTCGCCCTGACACTGGTCGATCCTCTGGTCGTGGAAGTCTCCGCCGACACCGCCTGGTCGAGTCGGTCCTTTCGACATCCCCTCCGCCTGCTCCGGGCCAGACCGGAGCTGTCCCCGACTGACATCATCCTGCCGGAAGGCTTGAAGCTAGCCGAGCAGTGACTCAGTTTAGGTCCGCGTCCATGACCTGCTCGTAGTCGAATTCCTGTTGCCGACCACCGCTTATGTGCTCCAAGACTTTGAGGACAGTGATGGATGATTTTGGGCGTGAGTTCCGCTCAGCCGTGATGGATTCTTGAAGCTCGACGCGAAACGAATCGTGTTTGCCGATGTGGATGCGTCCCTTATCGACCTCGCGTGCGAAGTCCTCATCAGCGATAGTTGCCAGGAACGACCGTTCGCCGTCACTAAGCCGCCATTTCTTGCCCTTCTCGAAGTTGATCGCATTAGGGCTGACCAGGGCGTTATATCTGGAAGTAGTTTCGACTGCTGCTTCAGGTTCAGGCAGGTCGAAGTACTCCACCTCAGTCTCCGTTACAACGAGCTCTTCATTCTGCGAGTAAGCGGAATCCGTATGTTGGATCTTAATGAAGTCAATGCCTTGGCTCGCAGCGGGTCTCACTGTGTCACGGGCCGCCTTCTGAAAGTTGGCACTCTCAGAGGCTGCCCAGACGGCCGCAGGTATCGTTGCGATGGTGCCGTCAACGAACTCGACTCTGACAGATTCGGCCGCAACTATCCCGGTAATCGGATCAGGTTTGGCATCGTGCGGGGTCAGCCGCTCAGTTTTCTTGACCTTGCGGCCTTTTCGCCATTTCAGGAAGCCCATTGCAGTAATGGTCAGGCCGACAATGCCGCCGAGATTTGCCGCCGCCGTGGAGTATTTACCGGCAAGGGCTTCAATGACGGACTGGACCGGGCCGGCCTCCACGAGGACGGTGAGGTCGACCCAAAAGCTACCTTCGCCTGTTTCGCGGATGTTTATGGTTGGGGCAGGTAGATCTTCGCTGCGTACTGCTGCGTGTGCAGACGTAATGGCGTCAGCTAGATTGACTAGTGAAAGCCCTAATTGCCGCGCGTTGATTGTTCCGTCTGTGACACCCGGGCCGTCGAAGGTGACCCGAAGTGACTCCTCAGCCACGACGCGTCTCCTCATCAACATGAATCAACGCTAACTCGCAGCTCTGACTTCTATTCACTTCGTTTCGTCCCCTGGAATCGGCCTACTGGTTCACTTGCTACGCGGCGGGCCTTGGACAAGACGATACGAGGGTCGAGATGTCGTTGTTCCCATGGGCAAGATGCCGCGCATCCTTCACCGGACATCGCTCGGTCCGATGATCGGTAGCGATAAGCCCGCACGATTGGTAATCATCGCAGACTGCGATAAGGGATGCGCAACTAATGCCGGGCTACGGGGCACTCATTGGGCGCACGCAACCGATCTTCACCCCGGGGAATAAGGCACAAAAGTAGATTTCCAGCCGGGACTTAGGTTTTGGCTCATGGCCTTGGTGTCCAGTGCCCACTAACCGTCGAACAGTCACCTCTGAACTTCTTTCCGGAGTCACCTCGGGGCTCGAAGAACCAAAGTGCCAGCTTCAAGTGATTTCACTGATAGCATTGACAATCGCATGCGTGCTTGACAGCACATTGAGATAGCGCGGCTGGGGGGCTTTTGAAGGATCAGACTGTTCGTCCGGCTAATGTTTACGGCGCTCACCCTGAGGTACTTATCGGTGGCGATGCACATGAAGCGAAGCGCCGCATTGGAACTCTCCAGCCCACCCCGGATGGCTTGTGGATTTCTGTCGGCAGGACAACTTCACCTCCACCAAAAGGCTACCCATACCTAGACAGCGCCATTGAACTAGCCTGCAATCTGGACAAGCCAGGCTGGTGGTCATTGAGATTCCAGCACACTGTGTCAGCGAGCGTCATGGGAAATGACACCCTCTGTCCTCACTACGGACCGCTAGAGGAAACCAGCGCTGCATCTCTTTTGAAATTTTGGGACGACCACAAATACGGGTAGAACCAAAAGTCCCTAGACCATGCGAGGAAATATGACTGCACTGAGCCTCGACGAAGCGCCGGCGCAACTTAAAGAAGATGCGCGGGAGTTCTGGCTTCACGGCGAAGCCTCTGACCCGGAATGCGGTGACCTATGGTTGCTGTCGTGGAATGGCGAGGCCCTCAGCCTTGCTGTGGTCGGGAGCGTTTACCCGGGGTTCGTGAGGGCTTGGCCGGTCACGATTCAGCCTCCTGCCTTGAGCGATGTCGCTGTCGAACTCCCCTGCCAACTCTTCAATTCGCCCCTGACTTTATGGCCGCATATGGAAACCGGCCTCGGAATGCACCTCCTTGATAGGAAGATCGACCATGTTCTGTCCAGTCGCCAGGTCGGATTACTCCGGCGCTTTGCTTTCGAGAATGATCCCCCGCCGCTCCCGCTTATCCAGGGTAGTGCAAAGGGGGTCACGACAGCCGACAAGGATGGCATTATTCGGATGTTCGGGCAGCTTTGTTTCATCGAATGGCCCGAAAATCGACTAGGTGAAGCAATTCTCGCGAGGGAAGTCCTTGCAGCGAAGGGCAGAACGGCTGAGGACGTTGCCACCGCCCTTGGCCTCGAAACCGCGGAGGCATTTGCCATATGGACCGGGCAAAAAGCCGTAGACGCCTTGTCGGCGCAGCGTTTGTGTTCTTTACTTGAGCTTCCACTCGAGGAGGTCCTTAAAGCCCCCAACGGCCCCGAAGTGAGGGAACTACAACGTCCGGAGCATAAAATGGCTCTCAGTCAATTGGCCAAGCTGCGAGGGACGACGGAAAGTCAGAGCCGTAACGCTGCGAGGGAAGAGTTCACGCTTGCAGCACGGAGCACAGGATCCAGCAGAGCGCTAAGTAGTAAGGTTCGCTCGGCTATTGAGCGCCTGCTCGAGGATCAATGATGGAACTCCCTGACGTTCGACCCGCATCAGACTGGGTTCAGCTGAAGAACCTCACTGTCGCCGTCGAGTATTTTCGGGCTAAAGCCGCGGCGGATGACCAACTGTCGGGACTCGCGGAAGATCCAATTGGGACCCTCGAGAATCATTCAGGTGTCTCCCTGAGATACGTGGCATCCGCACCGGTTGGGTGCTCCGTAAGTGGTTACTATAGGCCTTCCCCACCGACTCTGAATGTGCACCGATCAAACAGCAGGGAAAGAGACAACTTCACAGCGGTTCATGAGCTGGGGCATCACCTCCAGCAGGCTGACAAGGGCTGGGCTTTGGGCGTTCTCAGCGAGCTTTCGGATTACGAGAGGGATCGTTTGGAGGAAGCTGTCTCGGATGCTCTCGCAGTCGACGTCTTGTTACCCAGTCAGCTTCTTAGCTACCACTTGGGTGATGGTCCCCTTACTGCCGAAGCGATAGCCACCCTTTATGGTGCTTCTTCGGCCTCCCGTCAGGCATGTTGCATCGCCGCCGCCCGTCATGCGACTGCAGACAAGGCGCTGATAATCCTCAGCGACTGGACGGGCAAGGTATCTCTGTCAGTCAGCACAAACGAATCAATCCACCGAGTCCCCACGGGTGTCGTGCAACCTGATATCTCGCGCCTTATCAAGGAAGCTGGCGAAGGGCCGCTCACTGCGGCCGGCTTAGCCAGGGAAGGACTTGTATTCTCAACGGCCAACCGGCGATATGACATCAAGTTCGACGTTGCTTTGGACGTGGAAGGTACATGGGCCTTTTCTGTAGCCAGACCAGAAACAAGATACGGGAACCAACGATGGGGAGCTGCCGTTCAGCTGTGCGCTTCTCCGTCCTGCGAGGCGATTTTTGAAATTAGCGGGTCCGCTTCGCGCTGCAAGTGCGGCGACTACAAATGTCCCGACTGCGGCGCTTGTTCTTGCGAATCGACACTCCCAATTTGTACGGAGTGCTGGACAGAACTCAGCGTGGCAGATGCAGCCGCTAACCGGTCAATTCACGCCTACCATGATGAATAAATTCGTGTGCCCGGTCGGTTAGGCCTGCATCCTGAAGCAGGTAACGTAGGCCTGTGAAGAAGTCGCTCTCCATGAATGAAATTCGTACTCGCGCTGCACGATTTACCCGTGAGTGGCAAGACGAGCCAGGCGATGAACGGCAGCAGGCTCAGTCGTTCGTTCGAGATTTGCTTGGCGTTTACGGGATAACCCAAACACGTGCTGCGTTCTATGAGAAGCGGGTAAAACGGTCCTCTACCGGCTCCCATGGCTACATTGACGCTCTGATCCCGGGCCTAGCCCTGATCGAGATGAAGTCATCGGGAAAAGACCTCATTGCTGCCGAGCAGCAAGCTCTCGACTACATAGACGGCCTGCCAGACCCCGAGGTTCCTCGATGGGTTCTCACAAGCGACTTCCATAAGTTCAGGCTGTTGGACTTGCATGCTGATAACAGTGCTGGACCAGCCGAGTTTTCGCTCAGTCAGTTCCGCGAAAACGCCGAGAAGCTCGCGTTCCTAGCTGGCTATGGTGAGCGCACGTTCGGATCGAAGGCGCAGGAGGACGCATCGATCAAGGCAGCCAAACTCATGGCATCGCTGTATGAAGCCCTCGAGGGCTCTGGATACGATGACCATGAAGCCTCGGTCTTCCTGGTGCGAACTTTGTTCGCCCTATACGCCGACGACGCGGGCGTGTGGGAACGCGACATGTTTCTCGAATTCTTGGAAACACGAACCGCCCTGGACGGATCGGATCTCGGTCCGCAATTGTCACTGCTCTATCAGGTCATGGGCCGTGAGCCCTTGCGCAGACAGTCGAATCTTGATGAGTTGATCGCCCGGTTCCCGTACGTCAATGGCGGTGTATTCGAGGAGCCGCTATCAATTCCGTCATTCGATGCGGAGATGCGACGTCGCCTGGTCGAAGCAACCATGTTCAACTGGTCCGGGATCTCGCCGGCCATCTTCGGCAGCCTTTTCCAGGCGGTCAAGGATAAGACCGCAAGGCGGGAACTCGGCGAGCACTATACGACCGAGACCAACATCATGAAGGTTATCGGTCCGATGTTCCTCGATGAACTCCGGCAGCGTTTCATCGATGGTTTCCACGACACCCGAGCGCTGAAGAACTTACGCGCCGATATGAGCGGAATGCGTTTCCTCGATCCCGCCTGCGGTTGCGGAAACTTCCTCGTAGTCGGGTACCGGCATATGCGCGCACTCGACCTAGAAGTGCTCCAGCGGATACGAGAGCTGACAAACGAGACCGCGAGCACGATGTTCTTTACAGAGGAACATCTCGCCGTCCGACTCTCCAGCTTTCACGGCATCGAACTTGAAGAGTGGCCAGCGCAAATCGCCGCAACAGCTCTTCACCTGGTCGAGCACCAAGCGAACCAAGCGATGGAGCTCGCGCTGGGCGCTGCCCCCGATCTGCTGCCGCTCGACAAAGTCCGCAGCATCTGCGTAGGCAACGCACTGCGGACCGACTGGGCCGACGTCGTCGAACCAAGCGAGCACCTATACATCATGGGTAACCCTCCCTTCCTAGGACATGCAACACGCTCGCCTGAGCAAGCGCAGGAGCTACGCGACGTCTGGCAACGGGACGACATCGGCCGACTTGACTATGTAACAGGCTGGTACGCAAAGTCGCTTGACCTATTTATGCGCCCCGGATACGGGGGCGAGTTCGCTTTCGTATCTACAAACTCGATCGCGCAAGGCGAACCGGTACCCGCTTTGTTCGGTCCGGTCTTTGCGGCTGGATGGCGAATCAAGTTCGCCCATCGCACCTTCGCGTGGACAAGCGAAGCGCCTGGCGCCGCCGCCGTGCACTGCTCTGTCATCGGCTTCGATCGTCCCTCAAGGAAACGGGCTCGGCTGTTTGAGTACTCCTCCGGCAACCTCCGGGGCGAACCGGTAGAGCTTCCCGTTATCGAGCAGATCAACGCTTACCTGGTCGACGGGCCCAACGTGCTCGTTGACCAGCGCCGAACACCCTTGGCCCCGGCACTTCCCCCGATGGTATTTGGCAATATGGCCCGAGATGACGGCAACCTCCTCATCGAGCGCGGGGACTACGATCAAATGGCCGCAGATCCCATCGCTGCCAAATACATTCGGCCATTCGTTGGTGCCCGCCAGCTGATCCATAGCGAGCCGCGTTGGTGTTTCTGGCTCGTCGAACTGGACCCGAGCGACATCACACGTTCCGCAATCCTGCGTCGACGACTCGATTCCGTCCGTCAATTCCGCGAGGCCTCCAAAGCCGAGTCCACGAGGCAAATGGCGGAAACCCCACACCTATTCGGACAGCGCTCTCAACCCGACACTCCGTACGTGTGCGTCCCCCGCCACGTCAGTGAAACCCGACGGTACTTCCCCACCGCTCTCTTCGGCCCAGATGTGATCTGCGGCGACGCAAATTTCAAAGCCGACGACCCCGACGGTATCGCTTTCGCTGCGATATCCTCCTCTGCATTCATTGCATGGCAGCGTGCGGTCGGGGGCCGTATCAAGTCCGACCTGCGATTCTCAAATACGCTGACATGGAACACATTCCCGCTGCCGGAGCTCACAGACGAACAACGAACGGCAATTATCACCGGCGGCCGCAGCGTGCTGGACTCACGAGCACTCCATCCAGATCGATCCCTCGCGGACCACTACAACCCCCTCGCGATGTCTCCCGAGCTGGTGCGCGCACATCGCGAGCTCGACGCGGCAATCGATAAGACCCTTGGACTACGCGGCCACGTCACCGACGACCAGCGCCTGACGGCGCTGTTCACGAGCTATGCAAAGCTCAACACAGCAGGACAACTGGCCCTGCCGACGAAATCACTGCGCCGCCGGAAGGCACGAGGCGCCCTGTGACCAAGGCGCCCGGTCGGTGGTCTCACGCCATTACCCCCGTAGAAGAAAATGCGCCCAGAAACGGCATTAAGGAAGCAAGCCCACCGCCAAATCGGTCCTACCAGCGGCCCATGGGTACAACCAAGACCATTTTTATGAACACGCGGAGAGCAGGGGCCTGATGCCTTACGAGACGTCGGTACATGCGCAAGACCCTGGTGTCGGCAGAGTCGGCATTGTGCTCGATGCCCTTGCAGATGCCTCACAGCGGGCGGCCGCTTACGACTACGTCGAAGTTGCGGTGGCATACGCCTCAGACCAAGGCGTCCGTTTGCTCAACCAACGGCTGTCGAGCAAAAGTTGGGCTGCCGCGCGCAAGCGGTTTCTCGTGAGCATTGACTTTGGTTTCACGCAACCCGATGCGCTCGTGCGCCTTAGCCAACTGAACAATGCCGAGGTCCGAATTCCAAACGGACGGGCAGTGCTGGCGGATTCAACTCTGCGTCCTCCATCTGCCTTTCATGCGAAGACATTCGCATTTCGTGCAGACGATTGGCCAGAATTTAGGTTGCTAAGCCTGAAGTCACTGATCGTCGGATCGGCCAATCTCACTGTGAGTGCACTCTCCACGGGGGCGGAGGTGGTAACGAAGCAAGTATGGACGGGTTTCGCAGCGAGTGAAGAGGTGCAGCATCTGAAGGCTGCAGAGCCGGTGCTGGACTGGTTCGAAGATACATGGGACACAGCGGACACTCTTTCCGATGTGCTGCCCGAGTATCAGGCGCGCTTCCGCTCTTTACCTGGGCATCGAGATCTCCTAGAGGAAAGAACCCCCGCCACCCGTCGTTACCTCGCCTCGTTGGACGATCATGTGATCACGGGGTCGCTGCCAGTGCAACTGGCCGCGGCCAAGTCATTATGGGTCGACGGATCCTCCATCATCCACAACCGTCAACCGCCACGACCAGGGAACCAGTTAAACACACCCAGGGGTACGAGGGTCTTCTTTGGCTTCAGTGCGAAAAACGTCTCCAAGGACACGCCACTGGGCACAGTCGAAATTCGAGTTGGCAGCCACCCGTATGTCGGACGGACTATGCGGTTTGCCAACAACGGCATGGACATCATCAATCTGCCGATCCCTGAGCAGAACGGCGTAGAGAGCTATGAAGGGACGTTTCTAGTCTTCACCCGCGACAGGCTGTCGGACACCGACCGCGCCCGGTTCACCCTGACAGTAACGAACGCGGAAGGGCTCGCCGATTTGAAGGAGTCCGCGTCGAACAATCTCGATCTATTTATGCACTCCGGGAGAGGCTACGGGCTGCTCTTCTAGGAGCAGAAAGTGGAAAATAGTCCAGTCGCTGGCTTTTCCTGCCCCAGAAGTGCTCCGGGGACGTTCAGGAGCCAAACTGGTAGTGGATTGTCTTCCACCGTAGGTCCTGCTGGAAGTCAAGGAACACCAGGGTCGCGACCAGGACGTTGTAGGCAATGCTGGACAGGCCTTGGGGGATGTCACAGCGACTGCCGAACAGCTGTCGGTACGGAAAAAGGTTCTTCAGGTCGGAGTCATTGGAGAAAATCAGCACATGTTGGACGCCTGCTTTGTCCCATTCCTTCAGTAGAAGGGAGAGTTCGGGCGCAGCCTCGATCGGGCCGTCAACATGACTGTGCACAACCACCATGACTTTCCCCATGGCAGAGAACAATTGCCCTTCGCTTCGGGGCTCCGAATTGTCGGTGTCGAAACCGTATTCGATGCTCCCGGCGAATGGGTACTCGTACGTCGTGTGGAGAGTGCCGACCAGCACCTGTAGCCGATGACCCTTGGGCCCTACATTTGCCAGTACCCGCGATGGATTAACGCGCTGGACGTCGCGAAACAGGTGCGCGTCCAGCAGCGCCAGGACCAGTCGTTCGAAGACGTCTGGGGCCAGCTGAGCGAACTCACACCGCAACGGGTCGAGCCGGTGACCTAGAGGACGACCTCGGAAGGCCGGACCGTCGATTCGCATAGATCGGTGCGCAACCATGGCATCCAGGCACCGCTCGTCGAGCACCGCATCGCCCGATACACGCACCGTTACAGTCTGCTGGTCGCCGAAACGGTCGGGAGCGAGGAATCCTGGTCCCCACTCCCTGTCGACGATATCGCGGACATCCTCCGCCAGGAACTGTCCCGTTGCCTCAATGTAGATAACCAGATAGGTCGCCTCAGCCGCGGCATACCAGAACCGCAGGTCATCGAGGCGCAGGCTGCGCGAGACGTAGCCGTCAGCGGCCAACTGCTCGGCACTCAAAGTCGATGCGTGAATGCCCTTCAGTTGGAACCACACCTTGGTGCCGCTCAGCTCCAGCGTGCCAAGACGATTGAGCATGATTCCAATGTCGACCCGCGCGCGGTCGCGATCGAAAGAAACGAGCAGCCCACGGCGCAATACCAGTTGCTTGAACTTCAGCATGTAATCGTCCTCGAAGACTTCTTCGGACAACATTTCAGGGTTTGGCACGATATCTCTTCTCTAGAATCAAACTCCTTCGACTGAACCAGCCTGCCCTAAGTCTTATCAAAGGCTAAAACATGCGAAGTCGAGAATATCAACGTGAGACAGATTGTCTGGACGATGTCTCCAAGGTCATGGGCCCCCGGACGCAGAAAAACCGCCAAAAGACGCCAAATACTAGTCGAGCCTAATGAGACTTGGGCGACTTCTAATTCGTCCCAGCAACGGATTCTTCACCGGGACACCGCTCGGCCAATGACAACGTCCGCAATGCGGCGCGCCGGCGACCGATTCAGAGGTGCTTTCATAGAGTTCTTCTATGAAAGTAGTTCTGCTCGGCGCCGGCTTCTCGCGAGCGATCAGTCCAGAAATGCCCCTGATGAAGCAGCTCGGTCCATTGGTGCTGGAACGCCTCCATCTCCCCGCCGATACACTTTCGCCATTTGGTGGTGACGTCGAGGCGTGGCTCGGCCATCTCGGCAGTGACGAACCGTGGCTAGAGGACAGCGATAACCTTCGTTCTCGCGCGCGTTTTGTCGATGGCGTCCAAGCCATCCACGACATCATCGTCGAGGCCCAAAGCAGAACCGAAGAAGAGCCGCCGCCGTGGCTGCACCGGTTGGTAGCGCAGTGGTCGCATGAGCAGGCGACGATTCTGACATTCAACTACGACACACTTCTTGAACGAGCCCTCGCAGAAGTCGTCGGCGCACGTGGTTTCGGAGACCTGTATCAAATCGCTCTGGAACAACGCCAGCCGGTGGATGCGGCCTTGTACCCCTCGGGTGGCTCTTCACTGCGGGAGAGCCCGACCTTCTACAAGCTGCATGGTTCCGTAAACTGGCTCCACGGAGGCGAGCGGGCCCCCGCGACGGAGCGGTTTGTCTTGCGCGAAGACCACATCCCGCCGTACCTCTACGAGGATCTCGCTCCGTTCGTCGTCCCTCCTGCCAGCAGCAAGAGCCACTACTACGATCGCGCACCACTACGGGTTCAGTGGAAGCGCGCAGCGGCCGCTCTTCGAGAGGCAACAGCCCTGGATGTCATCGGCTATTCCTTCCCACCCAGTGACTCCGGGACCCGGACATTCCTCGGAACAAACACCGGTGATTCCGTTCCCGTGACTCTGGTCGATCCTTCGCCGGCGGCTCACAGTCGGTTTAACAACATGTTTCCGAATCGGGGCGAGGCTTCATGGTTCGGGTCTGTCGAAGACTTCGTCGAGGCCACCTGCGGAGACCTCGTCATTGCTTGGCGTGAAAACCTGGGTGAACACCCTGGCCTCCATATGGAAGTGAACGGGATTCGGTCTGTGGAGCCGGGCCACGGGGATTCCAATTGTTCCGTTCGCGACCGACTGCGCGAAGACTATCCTGGCGCCGGGGATCCGATTGAAGTGAATCTTCCCAACGGCACCCAGGCATGGCGGCTGTTGAGGCCGGGTAAGTCCTGACCGGCGATCGAATAATTAGACCGCGCGGACCTTCTAAGGCCAGGCGCCCGTGGTCCCGTGCAGCGCCACGATGGGCTGCTTATATACTCTGGTGAATCGTTACTCATATTGGGGGAATTCGTGGGCCGTGTAGTCCGTGCTGTCATCTCTGCGGGTCTTGCCGCAACCGTGGTTTTGTCAGGCACGGTGATGGCATCTCCTGCCCTTGCGGTCTCGTTGTACCCTTGCGGGGCTGAATCTTCAGGGGTCGTGGGCACGTTCGAATCCCTGGCTTTGCCGGGAACCGTCGTTGCCAGTGACGAGTTACGGATGCAGGTCAGCATTAGCTGCGAGGGGGACCAGCAGGCCGTGCTTGCCCACATGCACCTCACGTTTGAAAACGACCAAGGCATCATCACGAAAGTCAGCGTCCACAAGGACGGCATCGAAGCCGGGGCGCCTAACGGTGCGTCCACGACTTACACCGTGACCATTCCTACGTCGGAGGGGTCCTTGCCTGAAGGCCTACAGCGACTCACCTATGTCACGCCCGTGATGGAAAGGGTTCCGCTCTTCCCCACCGGAGCCCCGCAGCCGCTCTACTCACGGACCATCTCCCAGCAATACTTGTCGCTGGGCCGCCCGGCAGGATGGGAAGTCCGGGTGAGCCATCCCACCCATGCTGCCCCGACGCCGCAGGTTCCCTGGGCGTTCAGGGCCGGGGTCCCCGCAGAGGTTCGCTTCCCGGCCTGGGGTCCGGGAGCGGTCCTGAGCTACCGCTGGTTCCTGGAGGACGGTACCCAGGTGGCCGACCGCAGAGCATACATCCCGGCGGCAGGCAGCGTATCGCGGATCGTCGTCACCGGGACGTGGCCGGACGGCACGGTCCACGAACGGTCCTCAACGCTGGTCCGCACCGTCGAAGGAGCCGGCGGATTCAACGACGTCACCGTTGGACAGGCAACACCTTATAGCGACTCCCCCGTCCGGGTTGTCCGTACCGCCCCGGAGCAGAATTCGAAGTCCGGGTGGTATCGGCTGCGGTCCGATGGAAGCTTCCCGTCAACGCCGGAAGCTGCACCGGACTCCTGGTACCCCCAACCGACGGACGTAGGGCAGAGATTCCAGTTCATCGAAGCCGGTACCCGCACAAAGGGAGCATCAGCGGTTATCACAGTCGGGCCCGTACCCCTCCCGGCGGACCGGCGCAGCGGCTACATCCAAGGGGACACCCTCGTGAACACCGTGGCAGAACTACAGCCACGACTCCAACCCGGCTACCGGCTGACCGCCAACAACCCCTGGCCTGCCGGCCAGGCAGTAACCTACGCCTGGCTACGCAACGGCACCACCGTGCCCGGTGCCACCACGGCCGCGTACACCCTGAAGGTGACTGACGCCGGAGCCACCATTCAGGCAGTGGTTCGAACCGGCAGCCCCGGGTACATCTCCAACGAAGCCAAGGCCTCCGCGGTGAAGATCCCGCTGGTGAAACTGGGCTCCGCCGAACCGCTTGTCTCCGGAAGCGCGCGCGTCGGAGTGACCCTGCAGGCGTCCACGCCCGGATGGACCGCCGGGACACGATTCAGCTACCAATGGCTTCGCAACGGCCAGCCCATCCAAGGCGCCACACGCTCAAGCTACATCGTGCCGGCCAAGGACCTTAATACATTCCTCCAGATGAGAGTCACAGGCACGCAGACCTCCTACACGACAGTCACGAGGACCGGCGCCCAGCACCTCATCAACCCCGGCATCCTGACCGCCCCTACACCGCAGATCACGGGAATCCTGCAAGCAGGACGAACGCTGACAGCCCACGCCGGGGCATGGACCCCCGGAACACAGCTTCGCTATCAGTGGTACCGGAACAACCAGCCAATCAGGGGCGCCACCACGGCCACCTACCGGATCGCGGCCGCTGACCGACGTCAAGCCATTAAAGTCCAGATCCTAGGAACCAAACAGGGGTACATCGGCCTTTGGCGATCCTCTGCCCAGAAACGCATTCAGCCCTGACCGGCGGTCACCATAGGCGCAGGGCACCCAGCTTGCACGTTCGCCCGCAGGCCAGGTCAGAACTGACCTTTCCGCCACCTGAGGTTTGAGTCCAAGCTCCACAGCTGCTGTGTGGTCACGGGGCAGGCTGCCCCTGTGGCTCACAGCAGCAGTCCAGCACACCACTCCGGGAGCAGCCTCGACACCTAACCAACACCTTGTGGCCGGCGGTCAGTCGATGCGTTTCTGGAACGAGACCATGACCAGGGCCGACGCGATGTACCGGGTGACCTGGACGTTCTCATGACCAATGAGTCCGGTGGGTCGGCGTTCAGTGAAAGGCACTGGCGTGACCGTGTGTGATGCAGGCTCCGCGGTCCATAACTGCTCCCCCGCCTCCTGGAATACGGTCACCAGGTCTTTGAGGTTCTTGTCCAGGCGTTGGGCGAGCTGCCGGACCGAATCCTCGACGGTGGGTTGCGGCTCGCTCACGACGTACACCGTTTCAATGCGGCTCATCTGTTCTTCTTTCTCAGCAGTCGTGGGCGCCGGATGCCGAACAGGCTTCCGGCATAAACCAGCACCGACCAGCTCACCAGGCCGGTAACAAAGGAAACCGCGGCGTCGCCCAGGAACGACACGTTCGTCCGCGCTATCGCATTCCCCAGGGCCTGACCGGTAAGGATCAGGTAGATCCCGGCGCAGGCCCACCCTGACAGTGCCAGGATCAGGCCGACCATCGTTCGTCTCATTGCGTGCCTCGTGGTTCGCGCAGCGTGCCGCCGGCCATAGGGCAATCGCGGCGGGAAGTGCCGTCACCAACAAAGGCCGCCTGCACGGGAATCCCCCGGTTACTGTTCCGGCGTCCCCTCCGGCTTCCCTGCCGCTCTGCTTCGGCGGGACCGGGATTCGGCCAGGGCCGCGCGGGCTTGGGCGGCTTCGGTTCGAAGCTGGTCCACCTGGCGCTCATAGGTGGCCCGGAGGTCATCCACCCGCTGGTTGCCGTGGTCGCGTTCGCGTTCGGTGTCGGCCCGGGCGGCATCACGCTCTGCCGTGAGCACGGCCACGGATGCCCGCAGCTCGGCGGTTGTTTCGCGGGCACGGTCCAGATCCGCGCGGACAGCCTCCAGCTGCGCGTGGGCTTCCCCCGCTTCGGCTTCGGCACGCTGTGCGCGTCCTGCCTCTGCGGCCGCGCGGCTCTCTGCATCTGCTTTCCCACGTTCCGCGGTCCCGGCCCGGGCAGTGGCCGCATCCCTTTCGCGCTCGGCGCCGGAGAGCTCGGCGCGGGCGGCCTCGACGTCGGCGCGCAGCTCCGCCGCGGCGGCTTCCGCCTGT
This sequence comes from Arthrobacter sp. NPDC056691, assembly GCF_042791415.1. Classification (NCBI taxonomy): domain Bacteria; kingdom Bacillati; phylum Actinomycetota; class Actinomycetes; order Micrococcales; family Micrococcaceae; genus Arthrobacter; species Arthrobacter sp. NPDC056691. The sequence goes on along the minus strand of NZ_JBHTXX010000011.1, from coordinate 118,819 downwards.
GCCCGGTCCTGCTCGGCGTCCGCGCGGGCCTGGGCCAGCTCTTCCCTCAGGTCCTCTCCCGCAGTTCGGGCAGCCAACAGCTCTTCCCGGGCGGCCGAAAGCTCTTCTTGCAGCCCGGCCAGATTCCCGGTCAGCTCCTCGACCTGCTGCGTGGCCTCCGCCGCGGCGGCGTCGGCCTCGTCTTTCTCGACCTCCGCGCGGCGCTGTGCCTGCTCGGCACGCGTTGCCCGGGCAGCCGCGGCGGCGATCTTCTCAGCAGCCTCGGTCGAGATCGACTCGATCTGAGCTTCTGCCGCGTCCGGATCCCCCACCGTGCGCAGTTCCTCGACCAGCGAGGCCAGCTGCTGTCCCAAGTGCTCGATCATCCCCGCAACCTGACCGCCGATCTCGCTCGCGCGCTGACGCGCCGCATCCACGGGCCGCGCCTCTTCGGCCCGCTCCTGGTTCTCGCCAAGCCGCTGCCGCGCCCGCCACGCGGCGGCACGGTTATGCCGCGGGTCATCGCAATACTCCGGAGGCCGCCCCGTGCCAGCCTCGCCAGCCATCGCAGGACGCCGGCAGCCAGGAAACCGGCAGATGCGCTCCTCGGTCTGTTGCTCAGTCATGACGTTACAGTAACACAATACGGAACATAACGAAAGACGAAATACGGAACGAAACAAAAGGGACGATTGTAAGGTCCGGAGTTGGGTGGCGCGGAATTACCAGCGCTATCTGTCTGGCCTCGGCTTATGCTGAGATCGTGAACAGTCCCTCGTCGCTGAGCGGCGCTGATCCGCTGGCGGTACCCGGCCGCGAGATGGCCAGTGGTGGTGTGCGCCGGTCGGGTGCTCGCCAGGGAATGGGTGTGGTGGTGAGGTGACGACTGCGGTGGCAGACCACACCCCGCTGGGCAAGTTGAGCGAGGCGCAGCGGGCAGCGGCGATGGCGCGGTTCGAGGTGTTGCGTCCGCACCTGCACGATGGGGTGCCGGTCACCGCGGCTGCGGCGGCGGCGGGACGGTCGCCACGGACGGTCACTCGGTGGCTGTCGGCCTACCGGGCACGGGGCCTGGTCGGATTGGCGCCGACACCTCGGTCGGATCGGGGTCAGCGCCGGATCCGGGCAGAGCTGGTCACCGTGATCGAGGCCCTGTACCTGCAGCGGCCCGCGCCGTCGGTCGCGACGGTGTATCGCACCGTCGGGCAGGTCGCGGTGCGCCAGAGGTGGGCCGCGCCGAGCTACGAGACTGTTCGGGGCGTGCTGCGGGCGTTGGGTGATCCGATGCTGGTGCTGGCTCAGCAGGGCACGAAGGCCTACCAGGAGGCCTATGACCTGTTGTACCGACGGGAGGCCGACCGGTCCAATGGCATGTGGCAGGCCGACCATACCGAGCTGGACATCCTAGTGCTCGGCCCGGGTCGGTCGCCGGTGCGGCCGTGGCTGAGCGTAATCCTGGATGACCACAGCCGGGCGGTGCCTGGTTATGCGCTGAACCTTAGTGCCCCCTCGGCCCTGCAGACCGCGCTGGCGCTGCGGCAGGCGATCTGGACCAAGGCCGACCCGGCCTGGCGGGTGTGCGGGATCCCGGAGATCCTGTACTCGGACCACGGCTCGGACTTCACCAGCCGCCACATCGAACAGGTCTGCGCGGACCTGCATATCCAGCTGGTTCACAGCACGGCCGGTAAACCGCGCGGCAGGGGCAAGATTGAGCGCCTTTTCCGCAGCGTGAACCAGTTGTTCCTTCCCGGGTTGCCTGGGCATCTGGTGGCTGGGGTGCAGGCGTCTGCACCGGGTCTGACCTTGGGTGAGCTCGACCAGCTGCTGCATGCGTTCATCGTCGGCGACTACAACCAGCGTCCACACGGCGAAACCGGCGTGCCGCCACAACAACGCTGGGAAGCCGGCGGGTTCCTGCCGCAGCTCCCGGAGCGCGTCGAGGATCTCGACCTGCTGCTGTTGACCGTGCCGGCGCCTCGGGTGGTGCATCGTGACGGCATCCGCTTCGAGAACATGCGCTACCTGAATGTGAACCTGGCCGCGTTCGTTGGCGAGCCGGTCGTCATCCGCTACGACCCCCGAGATCTCGGACAGATCCGGGTATTTCACGACGGGACCTTCCTGTGCACGGCGATATGCCAGGACATCGCCGGCGAAACAATCAGCCTGAAAGACCTGCGGACCGCCCGAGACCGCCACCGGAGAGATCTGCGTGAGCAGATCACCGCACGGCGCACCCTGGTCGACGATCTGCTCGCCGCGCACCAGGCCGATAGGCCGCCGCCGGTCCGCAAGCTCAAGCGATACCGCAATGATTGACACCACCTCCGCGGCATTCCTTGTCACAGGCGAGTACCGGCGGTTTTGCGAGTTCGCGGACGCGGTGCGCCGCGACCGCTATATCGGTCTGTGCTACGGGCCGCCGGGCGTCGGCAAGACAATGTCGGCTCGCCGTTACGCCGGCTGGGACCTCGCCGAAAAGTACCTGGCCCAGTTGTATCGGCCCCTCGGCAGCGACTTGGACGCTCTCATCTCGTCCGCCGACCTGATCGAGAGCCGAACCGTCTTGTGGACCACCCGGTTATGTCCGCCAGCAGTCGCATCAGCCGCAACGTGGTCGACTTGTGCCGCAGCATGGACACCGTCATTCGAAGGCTGCCGACATCCCGGTGGCGGCAACAGATCCCGGGCGGATTCCCCCAGGTCGAGATGCTCATCTGCGACGAGGCCGACCGGCTCACGACCACCGGGCTCGAAGAGCTGCGGGACCTGTACGACAGGAACGGTATCGGACTCATCCTGGTCGTTATGCCCGGCCTGCAACGCCGTCTGGCGCGCTACCCCCAGCTGTACAGCAGAGTCGGATTCGCACACGAGTACCGGCCCCTGGCCCGAACCGAGCTGCTCGAGGTCCTCACAGGGCACCACCACGAACTCGGGCTCGCCCTTCCCGCTGGAGCCACCCTGGAGGACCCCGACGCCCTTGCAGCCATCGCACAGGTCACCGGCGGTAACCTCCGTCTCGTCCAACGCCTGTTCACACAGATCAACCGAATCACCGAGATCAACAACCTGACCGGTGTCACCCGCGACGTCGTCGAAGCAGCCCGCAGCTCCCTGATTATCGGCGTCCCCTGACACGGGCAAACCCCGTACCGCAGGCGAGGTTCAGCAGGGAGGCGCCCACGTCTATCTGGTTGTATTGGTGCATGGATGCTGACGATCATACTGCCGGGCAGCGGGCCGGGTGGGAGAACCTGCAACCGGGGCAGGAAGTGGAAGTCCGGGAACCGGGCCAGGCAGGCAGCGCAGGGGTCATAGACGATCTGACGCCCGATGGCTCGATCGTGTGGGTAAGTCTCCATGGGCAGTCTCCGCGCAGGATGTTCCTGACGGGAGATCCCGTGGTGATCCTCCCTCAGGTTCCTGACGCGTTCTAGCGTCAACTCGTTCGGTCGCGACCCGCATGGAGGCCGGGAGTGCGCCCACCTCCGCACTGGCCTCGATCCTGTCCGCACGTCTTTGACCTGGTCATGGGCGCGGACTGCACCGGCTTTGGGCACCTGCGGCTAAATGCTGTCTTGGTCTAGAGCGGGCGGATGTTGTCCGCCTGGGGACCCTTCGGGCCTTGAACTAGGTCGTACTGGACTTTCTGGTTCTCCTCGAGCGAGCGGTAGCCGCCGGAAGCGATCGCGGAGTAATGGGCAAAGACGTCCCCCGAACCGTCGTCCGGGGCGATGAAGCCAAAGCCCTTCTCCGCGTTGAACCATTTCACTGTGCCTGTTGCCATGTGCCTGTTGCTCTCCACTGAACTCACGATTCGTGGCCGCGAGGGCCCGGGCGGAAGTGATCTTCCGCTGGTCTCCAACCTATGGTGGCGGTCAGCGGTGGGCAAGGGAACTGCGCGGGCGGGCCGCCGCAATCGATCGACTGCGCCGACCGCCACCGCGTTGAAGCCCTAGGCGTTCGGCTGGTCCGGGGCTGTCAGCGTTTCTGGGGGCCGGGGCGGCAGATGACGGTAGAGGCTGGAGCGGGTGATGCCTGTGGCGTGGACAATCTCGGAGATGGACAGGTCCTCCTGATCGCGAAGGTGTGCGGCATAGGCGAGTTTCGCCGGATCGACCACGCTGGGCCGGCCAACCCTTTTGCCCTTGGCAGCAGCCACGGCACGCGCGTGGGCTGCGCGTTCGATCGCGTAGGTTCGTTCCATTTGGCCGAACAGGGCGAGCATCACCACTGCCAGCTGTGACATGGGATCTTCCGGATTGGCCGAATCAACGCGGATCGGGTCGGCCAGATTCCGGATTCCGACGCCGCGGCCTGCCAGGTCGTGGATCAGGTTCAGGGTGTCCCTCACCGTCCGGCCCAGCCGGTCCAGGGTGTGCACCACGATCACATCGCCCTCGCGGGCGTGGTCGAGTGCTTCATGAAGTCCGGGCCGGTTGGTGGTGGACCCGGATTTCTTGTCCACATAGATGTGCCGGGCGGGGATGCCCTGCCCGCGCAGCGCCTCGATCTGCCGGTCGAGGTCCTGTTTCGCTGTCGAAACGCGGGCGTACCCAATTTCCATTGAACCAATGTACCGATACTTGTCCTGCACTCGTCGGGCGGGACGTCAAAGAGAACATAATTTTGGAACGGGATCTGACGGCGTGTCGCCATTTTTTGAGGGTCCTTGACTGGGTGTTCCAGTTCCTAGGATGTGGGCCGGGTCCGGGACGTTGTAGGAGTCGGACAAATATGCCGGCGCGGCAGGTCGGTGAGGCAACGGACTGGTTGTGGCCAGCGGCGAATCCGGGCAGCACCTGGCGCATCTAACCGTGCCGTTTCCAGGGCCCACCTCAGGGCTGAGCCCATCGCTGCTTTTCCTCAGATGGGGGGACCGTATGTGGGGAGGCCGGCCCCCTGCTTTTGCCAAGGCCCGCCGGACATACTGTGTGCATCTGGTTCAGCGAGGCTGGGGAGCTGATCCTTTACCAGAGTTACAGGGAACCGGCGCCCGGAATCCCAATCCGGCGCCGGCTTCCGCCGACGTCCAAGGAAGGGCGCCGGCGGGCCAGCGCAGGATGGGCTAACCACGCCAGCCCGGCTGACGCGGTTACCGGCGGGTAAAATCGCTGTTATGCCGGTCACACACAATGTTGCCTGGGACGGACGTCTGGAATCCTTTAAAGGCAGGGATACGACGCTTTACGTAACCACGGCGGCCGCCGTTGCCACGACCTGTGATCGCTGCCGCAGGCCGCTGCGGCCCGAAGAACCACTCTCGCTGATCGTGGACATCGCCGAAAGCACGGCCCCTGACGGGACCGAGTACCTGACATTCAGTGACTGGGTCTGCCACCGTCGCTGCGGAGATCCCACAGTGACGGTGCACGATTCCCCTAACAGGCCCGAAGGCCTGGCGCCTCTCGCTGCACGGGTGATCCTCGTCGACAGGAGCGGCACCGGCCCGGCGCGGACCGTCCCCATGCTCGCGTACACCCTGGTCCCGGTCGTGAGCTTCCGGGAAGCAGGCGGCGAACTGACGTCCGCGCTCGTGGCGATTCTGCTCTCCCACGGCTTCCAGCTGGCGATGAGCGGCGACTACTCCGACATTCTGAACCAGGCCCGCCAAACGGGGAACGGCTGCCGTTTCACCCTGTCCCGCAACGGCCTGCTCACCCTTGAGGTGGGCGGGGAAACCATCTACCGGGAGCAGCTTGACCCGGACAGTCCGGATGATGCCGAGTGGCTCCAAGCCGCAGGAAACGGCAGCATCCTGGTCATCGGCGGTGACAACCTCGTCGTCACCGGATCTTCACTGGACATCACCGCCGCCGCGGGCCTGGGCACACTGGTCATGGGAACCGTCACCGTCCGATCCGCCGGCTGACCGGCGCACGCTTCCGGCAGCCTGCCGTCAGAATTTCCGTACCACCCCCCTACGTGCGCTCATCAGGGGCTTAAGGTTTCCGGCCTAGACTGGGCACACCTACTAAAGGCCGGGGGCACATTGGGTTCACGGGGACTTTGCCTGGTCATCGAGGATGACCGGGACATTCGAGATCTGCTCACACTGATCCTGACACGGATGGGGTTTGAGGTTCATGCCGTGCGCAACGGCGTTGAAGGTGTCGCCGCGGCATGGGAACACCGTCCGGACCTCATAACGGTGGACCTGAATCTGCCGGACATCGATGGCCTGGACGTTGCCAGGCACATCCGGGCAAGGTCCGAAGCGCCGATGCTGTTCATCACCGCCCGGGCCGAACTCGAGGACGAGATGGCCGGGATGGCATCGGGGGCCGCAGCGTATCTGACAAAACCCTTCCAGCCCCGGCAGCTCACCGCGGCGGTCAATCAGCTCTGCCCGGCCGGGCCCCTGAGCGCACACAGCCGGAATCAGAGCACCTGACAACCCGTCCAACGCGGAGCCCATCACGTGCCGGCATAAGGCCAGATAGCGCCCGGAATCGTGGGACCGACGACGGAAACTGGGAGTCGGCTGGCATGGGGGACACCAGCACGACGGTCCGCCGCCGGCCGGTTCCAACTTTACGCCGCCAACATACGGCCGAACACGGGTTTGCCTCGGAACCGCACGGCTTCGCCAGCCCACCCGGACGCACGAACTATGGACGAGACGGCTGCAGCGTTGGCCGCTTGCCTGCTTTGTACGGTGGCAGGTCTTCAGGACCCTGAACGTCGCCGAGGTGGGCCAGCAAAGCCTGCTCCGGATGCCCGGGATACTCGGTCAGACGACCGATCAGGGACACGTACATGCTTGGATCAAGGTCCGGGGCAGCCAGAATTTCGACAATCAGGCGCTCGAGCTGAAACCGCAGGAGCTCGCCCGGTCCGGCGGGCGGTCCGGAGTGCTGGTGGATAGCCCTCGGGTGAGGTCCGGGAAGCATCATCGTCCCTGTCCTTTCGCCTGCTCCTGTCGAGGGCGCCACACGCACTCGGTACCGGCGGCGTTACAGTCCATGTCGACCACCATGAAGCCGCTTCGTTCCGCCTGTCCTGTCTGAAAACTCTGCCACTACTTCATGGTGAATACCCTGTGGACCTTGGAACTGTGCGGGGTATGTGCAGAGATCTGGAGCGCCGCCCCAGAGCCGGGCTTTCTGAGGGCGGGGTATCGGTTATAGGGTTCCGTCGGGTTTCCCCAAGGTCGTAGCGAAAAGATCTGTGTTACCTGGCCGACGAGGCGCCCTCCGGGCCAGTCCGCCTGGCCCGGCATTGCACCCCCCGTCAACAGCCGGGCCCGGCGGGATCCTTGTGGCACTCAAAACACCGCGGCACCGTGACATCGGACCATGCTGGAACGGAGTGCAGAGACCTTCGGACATCCGTGCAGATAACATCGCAAACTGACACCGAAACCGCCATCATGACCTAGCGACTCAACCGCCATTTCGGCTAACAGTCACAGATTCGGGCCTGTTGCGTGTCCAAAAGACGTCTCATAACCCTGTCGGACACAGTAACCGGGCTGGCACCCCTCTCCCCCGTTCGACACCGCGTACGTCAAACAGCGTTGGTAGAACCACGCCATCAACCGCTTGCATTTACAACGATACCTTGTCGTTTTTCGGAGGCATCTGCACACAGATGTTCATACTCGCTTGCACACCGTGGTCGGCCAAGGTCTGGCAGGGCCGTCAGGCCAGCCGCCGGCGAGAGGGGCGCGTTCGTGCATGCCGGGAAGTCCCGAGCCCGATACGGCCGGGTTCCCGGTCTGTGCATTAGTAGGGCGCCATCGTCGAGGCCATGTGGAGGGTCAGGCCTTGACCGCTCCAGTCAAGGGGTCTGGACATCCCGTGCCGCGCCCGCCGTGTTTCAGGGCATTGGTCAGACACTTCCGCATGATCCGAAGATTGCCATCTCTTGTCCTGTGGAGAGTTCCACCGGCGTCCCGGACTCTCTGTCATGGATGTTCGAGCTGCCCTGTTGCATACCCTCGATCAGCGCTTCGATGTCACCACCTTCATGCGATCCCACGGCCTATGGGCAGTCGCTGCAACTTCCGGCGCCGCGTCCGGGTGTCAAATACAAGCCCTTGGGGACGCGTATCCCCTCGGCTTGTGGAGCGCAGGTTAGAAGTGCCCAATTCTCCAGCCGGCAATCTCCTGAGGACAGGACGTCTCGAAAAACTGCGGCGGACATCAAGGCGTTCAAAGCTGGTGCCAGGCGCTCCGGAAATAAAACCCCCTGCCATGTCTTCAGACTTGAGTAGATGGGACTCCTGGACGACCATAAGACCTTTAGCCCATGTTCTGGTGATTTCTATAAGCGGTCAGAACTCCGACGAAGAAGGCGTTCCGGTTATCTGCTGTCCAGGTGCGCGCCAGACTGATGATCACTCTCATGTGGTCCCTACGAAAGCGCAGCGGCCTGGTCTCCGGCTCGATAGACCCACGGGCATGCTTGGATACGGCCGGAGCTCGCCCGAAAATGTCGTTGGCGGGAATCGGGCTATCCTTGGGCGCAAAAATATCCCCCAACCGATTCTCGCCTGCAGCCCAGCTGATCGCATTCAGAACGATCCCCGGATACGAGATATCTGTACTGTCGTGGTGCTCCCCTAGCCACCGATTGAGGTCCTTGGGCAGGTAAAGAGTGACATGGCCGGAATGCTCTTCTGCAGCGGGTTGAATCTTCTCTGGGGAAATGACCGTAGGCTTTGCCCTTTCCGCAGGCTCATGTGCGCCCTGACCTTCTAACCGCTCTGGAGCTGCAATCGCATCATCTGCTGCGGACTCCGGGTCAGCGCCTGACTGTCCACCTGTAGCCGATTCGGCCGTACGAGCGTCTTGCGTACCCGCTACGGCCTGTTGCTCAGGCTCGAGCACCGTTTCAGATGCCCGCTCGGCAGGTACTGCTTCAACGGGAGTAGACGGTACCGATTGCAGCACGCGCTTCTTCAAGCCGCTGAGGGCACTGAGGTCCATCTTTCCCGGACTAGAGGGCATGCTCACTTGGCAACCACCTCAAGATTCTCGTCAAGCGCTTCTTCCTGAGCCTGGAGCTCCTGGACGATCTGTTCCGTCAACCGCATGTAATCCTCGGCGAGGTTTCCTGCTGACTGCGCGATGCGTGGTTCGTCAGAAGTGCCTCTACCCTTGTTGCGCAGCCGCTCCCAGAACGGCGACTGAGTCGCTGCTTTGGCGGCCAGCTCATGTGCCGCCAAACCACGAAAACTGGCGTCAGCGTCAGCGGCAACCACGTCACGGATGCTGCCCTCGAACACGGGTGCTATGCCGTCCAGGGAGTCCTGCAATAGCGTGCGAGCCTGCTTGTCAACATTCCGGGCATTTGTTGGGATGCCGAAAAGGATGACGCCAAGCAGCGCGACAGCCGGATTGTCGTTCTGGACACTGACTATGCGGCGGGCAAGCGACTGGAGGCCGCGAATTGACTTCGGCTCAGGCCTTACCGGAGCCAGAATCCATCGGGACGCTAACATCGCTTCCTCGATAGCTGTCCAGCCAGCTTCCGAGGGAGGAGTGTCGATCAGAACGATGTCGTAATTCGGAGCAATCTTGGCCAAAGTGCGGGCTACTCCCCCGCGCATCTTGCCCTGGCGGGAGGCGTCGCCCTGGAACGTATCCATGAGCTGTGCGGTGTGATTGCCGCCAGCGAGAACATCCAGGCCCGGTCGCACATCCTTGATTGGGACTGGAACCTTGTCGTACCGGACCGCAATGTCCAACGCCTCACCACGGTCGTACTGCTCATCGTTAATGATGCCCAAGTTGGTGGATGTGTCGCCTTGAGAATCGAGGTCGACGACGAGCACCTTGTACCCCGCTTCAGCTAAAAGAGCAGCCAAGTTGGTCGTAACCGTTGTCTTGCCCACACCACCTTTGCCGTTGGAGATACAGATGGTGCGGCGCGAAGCCAGCTGAACGTCGGGTGACAAAGCGTGAGAGATAGTTGCCGTAGCCATAGTGCACATCGTATGTGCGACCAATGCAAAATAGCCGCACATTCAGTGGGGTGTCGCCATGCAGCACCAACATGGCTACTATGCAGTTGTTATGCACTTGCACCGCAGTAGCTTCAAACTAGTGCCGTAGTACTTGCTTTCTTGTAGGACAGCTGAAATGAACTTCCAACGAACTCGTAGCAAACCAGCTTCTACTAGTAGCGACTCACAAAACATGTAGTAACCACGCAGTAAATTCACTAGCAAACTCACAGTAGTTATGACAGTTAGGTCACGCAGTTGAAACCGCAGGAGACCCCCACTTGAACCACAGCCAGAACACAGTTAGTGCGCAGTTAGTGCGCAGTCTTTTTTTCCCATGGAAGTAGTGGAGCATAACAAGGGCCGTAGGTTCGAAGCATTACGCCCTGCAGTAGAACAGCAGTCAAGAAGGGCACAACCAACTTAAAGATAGACGGGTCGATTGGGGAATGCACTCAATTTCCATGATCGACGGGCATAGAGCATCGGTATGTAAACGCGGAGAGGCTGGCCCACCGGGCGAGGTGGGCACACTACAAAACAAAATCCGCTTTGGGTGCGACATTGCACGCGCTCGCGCCCTACGCCGACGAACACCAGCCGTCAAATGCTGGACAACAAGCCAACAGAGAATTACCAACTGTGCACCAGCACCCCATTAGCTAAGCACCAGCTACGCAGTATTGAGACAGTAAAACAGCGTCATTCCCTGCCTATTTACGCAGCTGCCCACAATGGGTAATCGTCGTCACTGGGCGGCAGCCAATATTCATCCCTCTCCGCGTCGAACAGGTCTTCTTCGGCGATGAATTCTGGCGTTAGGTGCCGGTCGAGCCATGCGTGCCATGCGGCGCGTTCTTTACGGTTCCTGCTGATGTGGGCCTGAACGTCATCCATGACGCCGAGGCGGACGGCAAGACGGGTGAGGCTGGTGGCTGCGCTGATTTTCCATTGCCGGCCGTCTCGGTGGATCATGCCGAGGCTTGCCATCTCTGCCAGGGCGCTGTCTATGGCGTTGCGGCTGATGCTTGTGGCGCGGATGATTTCGGCTGTGGTGGGGGAGTGCCGGCCGCGTTCAATGGCCTCGTAGGCAAGTGCTGCGGGATCTCCGAGGGTGCGAAACACGGGCCGTATCCCATGGATTTTGCCTTTGCGCCAGGTCAGTTCGCGTGCGAGCTCTTGGAAGTGTTCGGGTAGTTGGATCGTGTAGACGTCCGCGGCTTTGTGCCTGGCGTCTTCTGTTTTGGTGAGGATGCCATCAGAGTTGGCGGCGAGGATCGGCAGGAGCCGGGCCACCGTTGCGTGGTGTTTACCGACTGCCACGGCCAGAGTGCGGCATCCTACGTCCAGGACATTCGTGTTCTTCGCCCTCATGTAGCTCAGTAATGCGCGGAGTAGGAGGCGGAGGCTGTGGCCTTCACGCCCTCTGTCTTTGAGGCGTTGATCCAGGACCGAGTAGAGGACATTTTCCAGATCGTTTACCAGTTGGTGAATAGCTGCGTTGCTGGGGTTGGGTGCCCCCCCTGTGGGTTTAGTAGGGCTTGTGTCGTTAATAAGTGCATGTCTTTCTCCTTGTTTTCTGGGGTCCCGATCTTTTACGTAGGCGGTGGCTTTTGCCCACTCTTTGCGTAGGAGCCTGTGCTGCTTTGTGGGGGTGCCGTAGAGGGCGGCCAGTCCGGTGAACTGTCCGGTGAGCTCGTGCTCGACTTGTGACAGGGTCCAGCCGGAGCCCACGAAATGGTTCAGGACGGCAAGGCGTGCTTCGGAAGGGGAGGGGTAGCGGTTCGCGTCGAACAGGCCGGTCTGGGCAATCCTGCGCAGCGGTGATTCAGTCCCTGCCAGTAGGGGCACAGCAGCCGGGGCCGGGTTGGGGAACGCAGCAGCCCTGCGGAGCCGGTCTTTGAGCTCTCGGCGCCGGCGCAGTTCAGGTGCGAGTTTTCTGCGCAACGCCTCCACAGCGGCAGCCGGGTTCCGGTGCCGCAGGATCTCGTACGCGGACGTCAGCGGCGTGGACAGGACTTGGTGGCCGCCGGACTTGTGTGGGGAGCCGGGGACACGGATGCAGCCGTCACCGAGATTTTGATGAGGTCCTGGGTCAAGGCTGGGAGCCCGAAGCGTCATGGCTTCAACGAGCTCCCGCGCAGCTGCCCCATCCATACGCTGCTCTAACGGAACGTACAGGTGAACACCACCACTGGGGGAGAAGTCCTGAACGAATCGCAGCCCGCATTCGGCCAATAGGCTTCCGAGACCAGCGGCGTCGGAGTCGACGACGTGTTTAGCGGCTTTAGAAGTATCCAAGTCAAGGCACAGGGTTGCCACGGAACCATCAGTGCCGTGGATCATGACCGCTGCCGGCGCCCCAGGAAGAGCGTCTGTAATCCGCGGGGGAGTATCAGGCCGCGGATACCCAAACCGCTGGCCACGCCAGCGGCCAACCCGGTACAGGGGTTGACCGGCGATCAGCGGAGCCAGTTTCCACGCCTGCTTGGGCGTGGACTGACACGAAAAACGCGGCCGCGCCTTTGTTGACGCGGATGTGTAGGGCTGTACCATAGACAGCAGTTGGTCCTCTCCGGAGGGTACGAAAAAATCCACCCACTGGGTGGGTGTTTTGAAAAGTTCAGATCGCGTCCCGCCAAGAACTGGATCTGAACTACATACTTTGGAAGGCCCGCCTAGTGCGGGCCTTCTTCCTTTAAGATGCTTGCGGTATGGGCAGCGCTCCTTGGTTCTTGAGCATCCAGGAGGGCAGTCCGACGGTGGGAATGTCCGGCTGAATGTGGTCGATGATGGCTTCCAGCACGACTGCGCTGGATACGCCAGCCCGCTTCGCCAGGTCGTCGATTACGTCCTTGCGCGGTTCTTCGATTGCCCAGCCAAGACGGACGGGATTGACCCGTGTACCTTTGGGAAGTCTGCGAGCTGCCATGAGACCCACTTAACTATGTATGTGTGTGTGAGCTTGGGAGTGACACGCCCAACGGTGCGCAGTTTAAGCATGCACTTCCAGCTGGCGGGAGCTAATCCACCAGTTTCAGGGCGCGTCCAAGGGCTTTATAGTGCTTGGCCAGCTCGTCGCGTACCACCGAATACCTGACTCTCTTACCGACCCTGTCTTCAACGCGAAGACCTCTTGGGGGGTCAGCGGTGACCGCTCCAGCGTCTGCCAATTGATAGAGGTGCGCTTTAACTGTCGGCCGCCCCAGGCCAGTCCCTTCCGCGACTTCAGCGGATGTCGCCGGACCATGCTCAGCAAGGAAGCCCAGGACGGCAATCTTTGCGTGATTGCCACCGAACGCGTCAATGGCTGCCTCCAGGGAGGCGGGCACACTGGGCCGGACGTAGCGGGGCATGGGTCCTATCATGCCCCAACTTCTGGATGGTGATCATACCTACACACTAGTGCATAGTTAAAGTATGCGCTATCCTGAACGCAGTTTCTATTGACTCATTCCGTCACTGGTATGTGAAGCCCGCCACGAATGCGTGACTTGACATGCAAATGCCCGTCAAAACCGGGAGAATCGCCCCTTGGTCCAGTCGATGGAGTTCTGTCGGTGCCTCTTGGTACCGCTGGAGGAGAGGTGTTTGTAAGCTGCGGGGCTCGTTTGAGTCCTGTTGGGGATCTAGGAAGGTGGGATCTTTCGATGACTGAGGTGAATTTTCCGGGCGCCCGGCGTTCGGGCATGTATGTAGAAACAGAGGAGCGGCCGAAGCCGGCTCCGGCCGTTAGTGAGGCTTTTGAGGAGCCCGCGGATCCGTTCGTTGAACCGGCTGACGCCGGCGATGCACAAGTGGTCCAGGAGGTCAGGGCGGGCACTGCCCTTGCTGCGCCTGCAAAGGCACCGGATCCGGTCCCGGCACCGGAGTCCGAGGCTGATGAGGAGGAGCCTCCGGTACCTGCAAGGGAAGGTTTTCGGGGTTTCCTGAACCGGGTCTCGGGCGGGTTGCTGAAGCTCGGGCCGTCCCGGGCCGAAGCTGATGCGCGCCTTCTGAACGTGGACCAGGGCCGTTTTGAGGCTTTGATCCGGCAGTCGAGCTGGACTCGGGCCGTGGGCCTGCTGGTGGCCAACAAGAAAGGTACCGCAGGGAAGACACCGCTCTCGATCCTGTTGGGCGGGGTTCTTGCTGCGATTCGTGGCGGGTCCGTGGCCATCCTGGAAACGTCGGATGATAAGGGACAGTTGGCGTACCGGGCTGAAGGGGATCCGCAGTTGGGTATGGGGGAGTTGGTCGCGAACATCGCCGGTGTCCGCACGCAGTCCCAGCTGCGCGGCTACACCGTGACGCAGACCAGCTTTGCCTCGGTGATTGGCTCCACGCCCGAATGGCGCCCGCCATTGACGCGGCAGAACGTGCTGGATGTCGCCTCGATCGTGGACGAACACTTCACAATCCGTGTGATGGACACCGGCAACCAGTACAGCTCCGGCCCGTTCGGTGCCGCCGTGGACGTCGCCGACGTGCTGGTGATCCCAACGATGCTTGCCCAGGACGCCGTATCAGAGGCACTTGAGCTGCTGGAGTTCCTGGAACACCAGGGCCCGGACGCGGCGCGGCTGGCCCGGACAGCCATCGTGGTGATGATGTCCGACGGCCGCCCGGAATTCAAGCCATCCAAATTGAAGAAGCAGTTCACAGACAAGGGCATTGCTGAGGACCACATCTACGCCGTCCCCTACGACGCGCACGTGGCGGAACGCGGTGCGCTCACGCTCGCCAAGCTGGCCCCGGAAACCCGTCAGGCTTTGACGGCCATCGCCGCCGGTGTTGTCGCCCAAACCAACCAGAACGTCTTCGCAAAGGATCAGAACCGATGAGCGTCATTCTTTCCGCCCTTGTAGAACTCTCAGCGCACGTTGACCCTTCCGCTGTCGTGCAGGCCGGCCCGGTGCCGATGATCGCGAACCCCTTCCCAGGCATCCCCGATTTCACCTCCCTGGGCGGGAAGTTCACCGAATGGTGGCAGAGGCTTTTTGCTGCCGCGTGGGGTATCGCCATCATCGTGGCGGGCGTCTACCTGATCATCGGTTTGACCGCGATGGCGAAGGCCGACTCGAACAACCCACATGCTCACGCAGAGGGCAAGAAGAAGGCCGTGGGAGCGGGTATCGGTCTGGGCTGCCTCGCCGGGTTTGGAGTCATCGCCGGGGCGATCCTCGCGGTGGCGGGCTAATGGTAGGCCGCAACTCAACCGGCGAGGCCGGGCGCGGATTTCCGCGCTGGGCATGGATCGTTATCGGTCTCGTCATTGTCCTAACACTGGTGTTCGGTGTCGGTGCTTGGTACCAGGCCAGACCGCGCCCGGCCGGCTCTGCCCCAACTCCTGCGGCATCTCCTGGTACAGCTACTGCACCTAACGGGTGCCTCGCCGGTGCATCCAACGATGCTGAGGGCCTGCTTCAGGCACAGAAGTATGCCGGGCACAACGAGGACGGAGCGGCTGCGTTCGCAGCCGCTGTCTTGCGCTGGATTGCTCAATATCCCCGGCCCTCCGTCGAGGACGGGGAAACCGTCGCTTCATCCATTCTCGCGGACGGCGCAATCGGCACCATCGCCACATTGCCAGCGAACCTCGCGGCAGCAAAGTCCTTGCCTGGCGTCAATTCCGGAGCGGTTAACTTCGCTGAAGGCCGCTACGTGGTCGAGGAGAGCACTCCCGACACGGTTCGCGTCACTGTCGGCGGTGCCGAGATTCGTAACGGCAAGGCCACCGATCAGAAGATCGCCTCAACGTTAACGGTGGTCTGGGAAGACGGCGCATGGAAAGTTCGAAACGATGGGACCGAGCGGACTCTTGAGGACCTGTTTGCCAGTGGTGCCGCGTTTTCAGGGGGATGCTGATTCATGTCGATGCATATTCCTTTGGAGGACAACGCAGGCCCAGGAGGTCTAGTAGGCGGGTTGATCGACGCCGCCGTTGGAGCCGTCAAGGCCACCAAACCTGCGGCAGATGCCATTGGCGGGGTTGTGAATTTCGCTTCTGATCCATTGGGAGCCATTTTTAAAGCGACCCGTGATGGGGCTCAGGGTTTGGCGAAGGATCTGCTGCCGGCGTTGTCCAAGGCTACTGAGCCGGATCTGTCGGTGGATTGGTTCATCAGGGCGTATGCGATCAGTTTCGCCCTGTCCATTGTGGTGTGGGGTTTTCTGCTGGTGTTCCAGTTCGTTGCGGTCGCCCGGGGCGCTTTGGCCGGCCAGGAGTTCGCGGAGGTCCTGACGACGAAAACGGCGCTGTTCTTCGGCGGCGCGCTGTTCGGGCCGTTGATCGGTGTGATGGCGGTCAAGACCTTGGGTTCATTGTCGGACAGCCTGATTTCGTGGGGCATCGTTTCATCGTCTGAGCGGATGCTGGCAACGATGGACTCGATGCTGAAGACCGATGCGGCCGCTTTCCCTGGCGGCGTGATCGTGGGGATCGCGCTGATGGTCTGCATGATCATCGGCCTGTTCGTCGTCGTGATCATGCTGGCGGTGATGCTGGTGACGCTGTATTTCTCCGGGGTTATGGCGCCGTTGGGCATGGTCTGGTTCACGTCGGCCAAGCACGGCTCGTTCGGCCGGAGGATCCCTCTGTTGTGGTTTGGCATTCTCGCTTGCCATCCGCTGCTGTTTTTCATGCTGGGTGTTGCGTACAACATGATTGCCGCGTCCGCGTCCTGGATGAAGTGGAGCGATGGGCTCGGAACGCTGATGAACATCATCGCATCGTTTATCGCGTTGATGATCGCCGGTCTGGCACCCATGATGCTCATGAAGTTCGCCCCGGTCATTCCCTCGGGGGCTGGCGGCCAGAACGGCCCCTCACTGACTCCTCCACAAAAGGACTACGGACCGCAGAACATGCGGGACGTGAAGGACATGAACCGCGGCGACTCTTCTGCCGGTGATGATTCCGGCTCCGACGGCGCCGACTCGGCTTCACAGGATCGGGCTGCGTCGCCGGAAGACGGATCGCTGGTCCGAAAACTCCGCGAGCTGAACGGCGATTCGCACGCCGATGCGGCTGCCAGCCCGGATGGCGCTCCGGTGGCACCCAAGGCGCCCATGGGAGGCGGCCCCAAGGCCAGTGTCGGCGCTGGTGCCGAAGCTGGCGCCGGCAGTTCGATTGCCGGTGCAGGTGGTGCAACAGCTGGCACTGTTGGCGCGACGGCCGGTGGTGCGGAGGCGATGGCGGCCGCGGGTGCCGCCGAATCTTCGACCGGTGTTGGTGCGGCGATCGGTATTCCTACCCTCCTGGCTGCGGGCACGATGGCAGCGGCGGAGAAGGCCAAGGATATGGGCGAGGCAGCGGCACGGCTGGGCGCGGCAGGTGGAGAGTACGCGGCCGGCGGTATGGACGACGAAGCGGAACGGTACGGGGGGTAAGACGATGGCGACACGGTTCATTGGTGGGGAATCGGGGCACCGGAGTTTCTTTGGCGGTATCAAGTCAAAGTCGCAGCTGGTCGGCCTGGGTGGGTGCCTGGCTGTCGGCTTCTTCGGGATGATGTTTACCGGCTGGCCCGGGCTGCTGGCCGGCGTGCTTTCGGGAGTGGTCGTTTACCTGCTCACGGCCTCGACGCACCGGGGGTCCTACTGGGAGCGTCGGAAGCGGCGGGTCCGTTGGAAGGAACGTCAGAAGGCCGGAACGGACCGGTTCGTCCCCTACAGCCCGGCCGCGTGTGAAGAGGCCAGCGCGTTGGCCGACATGGCCACCAGCAGTGCCGAGAAGGCACGGATCATGGCAGCGGTCCGGTCACGTCCGGACGGGGCCGACGGGATGGGCTGGCTTGACGCCCGCACCGGCAAACCCGGGATCGCCTGGCACGCCCCGGTCGGGGAACAGCCGTATCTGTCGGTGGCGTTCGAGGTGTCCGGGCAGCTGCGCGGCGCAGAGTCCGCCCGGAGGCAGGAGCAGGCGCAGGCCGGTTTCGGGGCGCTGTTGGCAGGTTTCGCGCCGGCTTCCAAACTGGTCAGCGGCATCCAGTCCATCACCCGGGTGCTGCCGCCGGATCTGGCCTTGAACGAGGCCTGGGTCCAGGACCATTTGGCGGCCGACGCGAATCCTGCGGCCGTGCGGTCGTATCAGGAGGTGCTGGAACGGACCGGCAGGGACACGTTCGTGCAGCGGCACCTGGTCGTGGGCCGCTGGCCCCTGACACCGGATTTCTATGCCACGGCCGCCCGGTATGGTGCGGGGCGGGATGGTTGGCGGTTGTTGATGGCCGCGGAGATCTCGTCCCTGGCCCGGTCCCTGCGCGCCGCGAAGCTGGGAGAGGTGCGGCCGCTGACCGCACGCGCGGTCGTGGCGATGATGCTGCACCAGCAGAATCCGTCCCGTCCGCCCTTGATGGTGGCCGGGGTCCGGGCCGACCGGATGGGTCTGCCGTCCCGGGATGAGTGGAACTCGACCTGGGTCACGGGCACGGACCCGATCACGGGCGATGAGGTGGTGTGGGGTCACCGGACGGCGATGATCAGCGCCGAGAACATGGAAACGGGGGAGCGGACCCCGTACTGGCTGCTTGCCCTGCTGCACAACGCCGGGTCCGGGGCGCGGACGCTCAGCTTCCAGCTGGAGACCGTCCCGGCCGATCAGGCCAGGCTTCTGGCGTCAAAGGACGTCGTGAGGGACATGGCCGCCGTGATCTCCAGGCAGAAAAAGGGCCAGCTGGTCGACCCGGCCACGGATGTGAACCTGAAGTCGGCCCGCGCCCGGGGTGCTGACCTGATGCCCGGCACCGGCCAGCATGGCGTGAACTGGGTTGGGTTCATCACCATTTCTGCCCGCACCCAGGCCGGGCTGACCGACGCCGCCCGGCGGCTGGAGGAGTCGGCCGGAACCGCGGCCGGCATCGGCAAGCTCGAATGGCTGGACACGTACCAGTCCGCCGCCTCCGGTACCACGTGGCCGATCTATCGGGGCACGAAACCGGTCACACCAACCCTCGGTGCCAAGATGATGGACCAGCTGGCAGGACGCGGCGAGAAGGAAGAGAAGGTCGCCTGATGGGCACGATCGAAAAAGCCGGCGTCGACGAACTCAGCAACGACGCCAGCACCGAACCCGACACCCCAACACCCCAAACCACGGCACCGTCCCAGGATGATTTTCCTTTGACCCCGGAAGCGGGTCAGGCAGCCGTGACGGATCCGGCTGGGACGGGATCCCTTCCAAAGGATCCCCTGGTCCGCCGGATCCCGCTGCTGCGGGTGTTCGCTGCCCCGGACATCGAACCGGCGCAAACCCTGGAATCGGGGGAGTGGCCCCCGTACGCGGAGCAGGGCACCAGGCTGCGGGTCCGGGAACGGGCGGCCCGGAACGGGTTCTACGCCCCCGCGTTCCAGGGCGCTCCGACCACCACCCGTCAGGCCGAGGTCCTCAACACGGCCCTGATCGCCGCCCCTACCGGCGTTGAAGGTGTCGCCGCCGGCCGGGACGTGCTGTCCCAGACCGCGATCAGCAAAGACCCGATCACGGATTACAACTCCACGCCCCGGCGGATCACCTCGACCAACGTCCTGGTCGTCGGGGACGTGGGCGCGGGCAAGTCCGCGTACACCAAAACGGTGTACGTGATGCGGCCACTGATCCTGCGCCATCGCCGCGCTGTGGTCTTCGACAAGAAAAACGAAAAGGGCGAAGGTGAGTACTCACCCATTGTCCGGGAGTTCAACGGCGACCACATCAAATTCGCCATGGACGGGTCCGGGGTCATTTTCAACATCCTGGACCCCGCCATTTCCGGGGTGAACGATGACGGGCTGAACAACCAGCTCGTGTACCTGAACACCATCCCGGCGCTCATGCGTGAAGGCCAAGGCCCCAACGAGTGGGAGCGGAAGGCACTGCGCCTGGCGTACCGGGCGATGATGAAGAAATTCGAGGGGACCCGCACCCCGACGACGGCGGACCTGCACGACCTGCTGGGCCTCATCGACCCCATGGATCCCAGCCTGGACGGCATGAGCGCGGCGACGCTGGAACTGCTGCACCAGTCCGGGATCTCCATGCGGTTCTGCTTCAACGAGCTGCTGGAGACGTACGGGGCGATCTTCGACGGTGAAACCTCGGCCGACGTCCGTTTGAACCGGAAGCTGACCTCGTTCGATATTTCCCAGCTGCCCGACACCGGGCCGGCCATTCCCATGGTGATGGGGCTGGCGAACCTGTGGCTGCTGGGCACGGTCCGCCGTCCCGATAACCGGGGCATCCGCACGAACGTGATCAACGAAGAGGCCGGGCACATCCTCGGCGGGCCTCTGGCCGTTCAGCAGCGGTCGAACATCAAGCTCTCCCGCGGCCTGGGTTTGTCCAACATCTACAACATCCACAAGGGCGCCACGGACGTGCCGGCCGGGTCCCCGGGGATGGCGGTCATCGAGGAGGCCCAGACGGTGCACATCTTCCGGCAGGACAAGCCCGAGGCGGCGCAATGGTGCGTCAGGACGTTCGGGCTCAACCCGGACTCCGCGGCGGACATCATGGTCCTGCGCAACGGCCATCACCTGCTCAAATCCGGTGCGGACGTGCCCGAGGTGGAGATCGAGCATGTCCGCTCCGCCTGGGAAGTGACAATGACCGACACCGATTCGGCACTGCGCGACACCGACTCCGCCTACGCGGACGTGGCCTGAGGGGGAAGATCATGACTGAGAACATCACCGTCGAAAAGCACAACCCGGGCGGCTCGAAGGTCAAACAGACCGAACGTGAACTGATTGCATTGGCGGTCCTGGCCGCCTTCCTGTGGCATGTTGCCCTGGTCTGGACGACGGGCCTGCCCTTCGGGGACTGGCCGGCGACCCTGAAGGCCCTGCTCGGCTCGGTCGTCGGGCTGATCGCCCCGACCAAGGCCGCGTCCCCGGTGGCGGTGAACGGCTATCCCGGCGATGAGTGGGGCTGGCCGGTCACGGTCTGGGCTGTGCTGATGGTGTTGCTGGTCTCGGCCTACATTGGGGTGTTGTTCGGGCTGAAGGCGGCCCGTGTTCGCCGCCGGAAGGCCCGGACGGGTGAGAAGGGCATGAGCACGGCCAAAGGCATCCGGACGCGCATCGGGGGAGTGGAAGGGTCGTCCCTCGCCCCGGCCGTGTACGTCCTGGACGGCCAGGAGATTGCCATCCGTCTCGAAGACACTGCCTGCACGGTGGCCCCGCCCAAGTGGGGAAAGACCACCTACATGGTCGCCGGCATGGTCGCCGACGCGTCCGGTGCGGTGATCACCACGTCCACCCGGCCGGACGTGCTGCGCCTGACCGTCGGTGTGCGGAAAGACACTGGGAAGGTCTACGTCGCCGACTTCGACGGATTGAGCCAGTACCCGGACAAGCTCCGCTGGGACATCGTGGCCGGCTGCGAAGACCCCCAGATCGCCTCGGAGCGGGCCTCGGCCATGGTCAACGCCATGCCCCGCACCGGTGCCCCGTCCTCAGCCGACCGGTACTTCGACTCCGGCTGCGTGATGATCCTCGAAGCCCTGCTGCACGCCGCCGCGCTCAAAGACGCGGGCTCGATGCGGGACGTGCTGCGCTGGTCGCAGAACTTCTCCGAGCACGAACCGGCCAACATCCTCCGGCAAAAGTCCCCGACGGTGAAGACCTGGGCAGGGAACCTCGATGAATGGTGCCGGCAGAACAACCCGGACACGATCGGCAACACCAAGACCACCCTGGGCAAGATCACCGGGCCAATGAAAAACGAAAACGTCCTGTCGATGCTCTGCCCCACGGACGATGATCCGGGCATCAACGTCAACACCTTCACCGACGAACCCAACACCCTGTACTGCCTCACCCGGGTATCGATGAACGCCTCCACCGCCCCGATCGTCACAGCCCTGGTGGAATCCCTCGTCCAGGCAGCGATCCGCCGATCCGGCGCCATGGCATCGGGAAAACTGGACGTCCCGCTGTCCGTGATCCTGGACGAGGCCGCCAACACCTGCGCCCTGCCGTCCCTGCCCTCGCTGATGTCCGAGGGTGGCGGCAACGGCATCCACACCTCCGTGTTCGTCCAGACCTACTCGCAGCTGGTGAACCGGTGGGGCGATGAGGGCGCGGAAACGATCTTCGATTCCGCGGCCGCCAAGACGATCTTCGGTGGCATCTCCGACGTGAAGTTCCTGACCAAGATTTCCGACCTGATCGGCCGGCACTGGGTGGAGCACACCTCCACCTCGTCCTCAACCGGCAAGGACGGTGTCCCCTCGGTGAACATCTCCAAGTCCAAACAGCTCGATCAAAAGATGCGCGTCGATGAGATCCGCAAGCTACCCCAAGGCAAGGTCCTGCTGATGTACCGCGAGATCGAAGCGGTCGTCAGTGTCGTGCCGTGGTGGGAACGTCCCGACAGCGAAAAATTCAGGGCCTCCCGCGCCTGGTGCCTGAAGCAGGAAGGCATCACCGCCGAAACCGCCGCCCAAGCCGCCGAGACCGAGAACACCGCCGAAGTGGAACAGGCGGCCGCCTCATGAACCCCCAACCCCCACTGAACCCCGAACCATCACTGCGCCCTGAACCATCACTGGGCCAGGAGCCGCCTCCCGAGGAAGACACGATGCCCGACGACGCCTGGCTCCCGCCAGAGGACTCTTCATCAGTGACCCCGGCACCGTCGGCCCCGGCCAACGCCGGGGGAGCGGGCACCGGAACGGGCGAACTGGCCGGACCTCCGGAACTAACTGGGCTGCCCGGGGTGGAGGCCATTCCGGAGCTGCTGGACCGGATGGAGGCCGTCGAGGAACTGGCAGCGGGGCTGTACGAGGAACTGACCAGCCAGCCGGCCGGCGGGCCGTGGTTCTGGACGGGGCTGAAACCGAAACAGCGCAAAGAACTGTGGATCGAGCTGGACGGGTTTGTCGTCTGGCTGCAGAACAGGATTCTGCGGCATTCCTCCAACTCCGCCGGATGGATCCCCGAATGCTGGTACCGCCACCCTGACGCCGTCGAGCTACTGACAGCGCTGATGGTGGCACACAAGGCCGCCTACCCAGCCAAGTCCACCAAGCCCGGCTTTGAGCTCACCGAGTGGTTCAGCCGTGCGCTGTGGCCGACGATGGACTCCCTGTCCCAGCGCATGACCTTCAAAAACTGCATGGAAGGCCAGGGCCACTTCGACGCCACCAGCCCCGGCCTCCAACTCACCGCCGCCAGCCCTGGCTTCACAGCGTTCATCCACCAGCAAACGGGCGGCACCCCGGTCCCTGACGCTGGGGCGCCTGCAGGGGAACCTGCCCATGCGTAAAGCCGGGCTATTCCTTCTGATTCCGGCGCTTCCCATCCTCATCGTGTCGTGCCTGCTGTTGGTGGCCGTGCTCTCCGTGGGCGGCGGCACCGCCCCCGCGCAGGCCGCCTGCACCAGTGTCAACGGCAAGAGCTTTAATCAGGAACAGATCCCCAACGGCTGGGGCGCAGCCGTGGCCAAGGCCGCGAAGACCGCCGGGGTGCCGGCGTCCGTGCTTGCTGCGCAGCTGGAAGCCGAAAGCGGCTGGAACCCCAACGCCAAATCCCCGGGAGGTGCATCGGGCCTGGCACAGTTCATGCCCGGCACCTGGGAGTCCTACGGCGGCGGCGGCGACGTGTTGAACCCGGCCCATGCCATCGCCGCGCAGGGCCGCTACATGGGCGCCCTCGTCAAGCAGCTCCTCCCTGTCGCCAAGAACACCGGGCAGGACATTATCCGGCTGGCCCTTGCCGGCTACAACGCCGGTCCCGGCGCCGTTCAGGCGGCCAAGGGGATCCCGGCGTTCGCCGAGACCCGCGATTACGTGGACAAGATCATGCGCACCGCCCAGGAAAAATACGGCGACTCGTGTCCGGCCAGCGGGTTCGAGATCGGCGCGCTGACCGGCAAATCGTCACACCCACTGCCCGGCTCAACCTTCACCTCAGGGTACGGGCCGCGGCCCACGCCCGCGGGGACATTGAACATCGGCGGGAACTTCCACTACGGCATCGATTTCGCCACCCCCGGAGCCGCCGGCACCGTCGTGGCCGTGATGGACATGAAGATCGTCATCGCCCACGAACTGCAGTCCAGCTCCGGCACGTGGGTCGCCGGGGTGAGCCTGGACGGCAAGCTCACCGCCACCTACTCGCACATGGAAGCCGGGTCCCTGCGCGTGAAGGAAGGCGACACGGTCTCCGCCGGCACGCCGCTGGGCACCGAAGGCGCCACCGGCAACGTCACCGGCAGGCACCTGCACTTCGAAATGTACCAAGGTGCCCCGAAGGATCCACGACTGGGGGCAGTTGATCCCAAGCTGGGTGAAGTGAAACCCATTGACCCGACACCCATCCTGAAAGGCAAGGGCGTTCTATGAGGTTCACCAAGATGCTCGCCGCTGCTGTCCTGGCGGCCGCGCTGCCACTGGCCGGCTGCGGGCAGACAGGGACAGGCGAACAGCCTTCCCGGGCCCCGGCCGTGACAGAGACCCGGAAGCCGGCACCGTTCGACACGACAGTGGCGCAGCTGCTCGAGGTGGACCGGGCCAATCCGGACAAGGTCGCGACTGCGTTCTCCACCCTGGTCACGAGCTGGGACGTGGCCAATGACCGAACGGAGACGGCGGCCGCGGTCCGTGCCCGCCCGCTGATGACTCCTGCGCTGGCGTCCCGGACCGTGGAGCCGCAGCGCAACGCTTCCCAGGCGTTATGGCTCGAGCTGGGACCGCTGGGCGCCTTCTCAGCCCCCACCATCGGTCCCGGTGTACCGGTCGACGGTGATGAAGGCACCGACACCGACGACACCGCGTACCGGAACTTTACGGCCACGTGGACGTGGCGCGATGCCGACGGAAAGCACCTGAAGGGCGATGAGCGGAAGCGGAACATCTTCCTGGTCCTGACACGGTCCAAGGGTGCATGGTCGGTTGCCGACTATGTGACCGAAGACCTGCCCGCCTGACGAACGAGAGACCTCAGACTGTCCCCTGCCCAGAGACCCGCAGGGCCGGCAAGCCATCCACCTTCTTGCCGGCCCTTCGTTCCCCTCCCACCTTTGTGGGAGGAATAGAAGCCATCGTCCCGGTTATCGCCGGTAGCCGGGACGATGGCTTCGCTGTTGCTCTGCTGGTTCAGTGGCCATGACTTTCTCCGCTTCGGCCGCACGCTGCCGGCGCAGCTGCTCCAAGGCGGCCTTGACCTTTCCCGCACCCTGCGGCTGCATGATCGTCTCAGCTGCCCGGGAGATGGCTTCCTCCGTGCGCGGGCGCGACTGCCCCTCCGGTTGCCGGGACTGCCTCAAGTAGACGTTGGCCGCCGCCACCAGCCGACGCGGTTCATTGGTGGCCACAGCCAGTGTCACTTCCTGGTCAACGTTCTTCCCGGCGGCCGCGGCAATGCGCCGTATCCGGCCCAGCGCTTCGCTTTCGGAACCGTCGAACACTACACTGGAGGGCGAAGCAACAGCGGGCCCTCTGCCCCGGTCACGACCGGATTCATGGGAGACAGTCTGCTGGACCCCCGGACTTGGCTGCGGCAGATGGGGGTTGCTTCGTTTAACGGATACATCCGCGCCGTCCACGTGAAGCACGGTCGAGATTCCCTGCAAGGGTTCGAACCACTGCTTGTCCCCGACGGCCAAGTTCCGTCTGAACGCCCACACACTCAGGTCAGCTGCCCACAGCAGGGGCTCTTTGCCCGGCGAGGTGTGGTGAACGTGCACAGCACGGTCGATGCTGCCCGCTGACCTAAGCTGCCTGATCACGCGGGTGTCGTCGGCGTCCCCACCAGGATGGACTTTCGCGTTCCGGGACTCCGCCACCAGGAGCCGTACTGCATTGACGCCTGAGCCGCGGGTCAGTTCCTTCGTCAGGGCGCCCAGACATTCATGCCTCGCGGTTATCATGCCTGGATCGTCCCGGCGGATCTGGGTCTGGACAGTGACGATGTTGAAGTCAGCAGCCCCTGCAATGTAATCGATCATTTCCTTAATGACCCGTTTGCCGGCCGGTGTGCGGTAAGCCTCAGTCGTGTGCCAGTACCGGCTACCGGGAATGTCCATCAGCACATCACGCACCAGCGCACCCTGGTCGCGGCCCACGATGACGGCCGACATCGAATAAAAGGGCCGTTCGTCCGTGTGCAGCGGCTCCCGGTAAGACTCATCAATGAAGGCCACCGGCCCCGTCGTCGTCCGATATAACTCCGCCAAGGGCCTGTCCGTCAGGCCGAAACCATGCATTCCCCCCACGGGCCCTGCCTTTTCTAATCGGAAGCCTCAAGCCTATCGGGGCGTCAGGGGTCAGGGTCTACACCGGCGGCCTGAGCTAGACGCCGCGTTCGTTCTGGCAAGTTCGGCACTCCCGCCGGCCACCCACGGTGCTCATGTCGATGACCACTACGCCCCTGGCGTCATTGTCCAATTTGTCTGCACGACGCTGCACCGAAGTCGACATGTTCACCCGCGGAGGCAAGGACAGCACCAGCATCCAGCACAGGTCCATTCCTGTGTATCTGCATGCACCCTCACACCTGCTCGGCCTCGTCGCTCTGAGGCTGGTCCTCAATCACCTCCGGCGCCTGGCCCCTCCTGAGGGTGTTCCGGTTTTCCCAGACCCAGTCCTTGACCTGATCCCTGGAGATCAACCATGTCTTCTCGACTTGGTAAGCAGGAATCACCCCGCTCTGGAGCCAGCGGTACACGGTGTTCCGGGAAAGCCCGAAGAGTTCTTCGAGGTGCTGAGGTGTCAGACGCTCGGGGTACTTGGCGAAGAGAGCTTCAAGGTACTTGGGGTCCACGCTCAGTCCGTCCCACCGCATGAAACCATCTCAGACCACAAATTGGTACTTTGCGGTACTGAGAGAGATTCAGAGTGCCTAATGCTGTTGTTCGGGGTCATCTTCGCCCTTTCGCGTCGGAGGGTACCGATACGATCTTTGCGGACATTCCCAAGGGATGTGAAATGCCGGTCCCAAGAATCGCTCCGAGACCCTCGGCATGACTGTCTCGGAACACTAGCGTTTCGCGACTGGCGGGTTCAGGGGTGTTGCACTCACCGCCTGAACTCGCCACTCAGGGGTTTTGAGACACAGTCCCCGGTTTAGGACGGTCCAGTGTCTGCCGTCGAGGCTCCCGGCGAGACTGCGATGCGCGGCGCCAAGGGTTCCGGATAGTGACAAATCGTCGGGAACCCCGGCGCCACAGCCGCAGGTTATCCTCCGAGTATTGGTTCTGCCGGGTCTGCCGGCCTCGTCCCGACAGTGCGCGGCTGGCTGTTGGCTGCGCCCATAGCTGCGTCCAGAAGGATGAAGCCGAGCGGGCTCTAGGCGAGCCGCGGCAGGAACATTCCTATGGTGATCGTGACCATGATCACGGCCCGATGTGCGCAGAGGAACGCTATGGGGTGCGGGCTGCGCAAAGGCCCAGGCGCTGCCGCGGACGGGACGGCGCTTCCACCACAGCACGTAGCCCCAGATGGCCATGGCGATCAGGCCACCGGAACGTTTAGCAAGGAAAGATATTCTCTCAGGTCTCCAAGCCATACGCGTTCGCTATTCACCCGGAAGACTGCCGACTGTGCCTGAAGGAGAATGCCCGGCGATTTGCTGCTTCTGTGACCGGCAGTGGCAGGGTTCGGCTGCAAGTGTTGACTTAGAAGTCGGGACTCGGGCGAAGAGAAGCCTGTGATAGTGATTTTTGCCGGCTCCACACTGAGCGTGAAGTCTAGCCAATGCGTGGTCCTGAGCCCGTTAGTCTGTTCAGGAGAGCACAAGCGGGTGCCCACTGTCATTGAGGATGCCATGAACGACCAGAATTCTTTTGGAGCGATGCTTGCGATTATTTCCGCCGTTCGTGATGCTCGCATCGGTCCTGCCTTGATGGCGACCGTGGTGACCACCCGCAGCGGAGTCCTTCGAAGTGTGGCAACGGCGCGTGTTAGTTTGGGCGATCGGCTCTGGTCCCTGACTGACGAACATAGCGCGTCCGCCTTTCACCCGGAAAGCGGGTGGACCATCAGCCACAGCGACGGAGTCGTTGAGACATTGCCCAGAGAGCGTGACGATTGGATACCACCGCGATTGCGCCTGTTTTTCCCCCTTTCCCTCCCCATTTGGGGTGAGCAGATGGACAGTTGGAGGGTCATTGACGCTGAAGTGTCCGGAGGGGATGCGCATCTGCGCTTCCAGCACAAAGAAAATGCGGAATTTTTTGGCCAGGCAACCATCGACCTCGAATGGGGTATTGCGACGGAGTTCACGGAGCCGTGGGAGCGGACGACGCTTCAGGACATCAAGAGTCCCTGGCAATAGTTCCAAAAAAGCGTCGGGGTGTCATCCACAGTTGGATGTTCACCCCGACGCTTCTTCTCGTCCTGGCAAAGCCGAATCAGCTATGCCTCCCTGCCGTAGGGGTATTTACATGGGGCGGTGATGTAACACTGGAAGCGGGGGAGCTTGATGGTCCCGGCGACCTTGAAGACCCGCCCGGCGCTGCGGTCATTAATGGACATGTTGTACATTTCAGCGAAGAACTTTCCAGGCCCGTCTGTCTCAGGGAACTGTGTCTGAGTGAAGGATGTTCCAAACGAGAACGGTCTGAACACTAGGGTGTCCACATCCCTGTCCCACCAGAGGGGGATGCTTTCACGCATCCGCAGCGGAATGGTCACCGAGATTTGCCGCTTGTTCATCGACGTGTAGAAAACGTTGAAGGAGTGGCGCGTTTTTTGCAGGGAAATCCAGGTATTGAGCTTGATTGATGACTTCCAGATGACCACCTTTGCTGTCGTCATTTGGCCCCACCAGAGGGTGTCATTGGAGGAAGCTCGGTATTGGGAGTTGATCGTCGTGCTGAGTGGTTGCATTTCACCTGCTTGGGTGGTGGGTGATTCCGCGACGATCTCGGTATTAGTCAATTCAACTTGCGGGAGCAGTGCTGCCCGATCCTGTGCATCCAAGCCGGTAAGGTCGATCGGCTCTTCGGTCGGGCCTTCCTGAACCACCTCGGCGACAGAGTCCCCTGAGTCATCAGCTACGGCAACCGTGACCAGGTCAGCCACGCAGGTAAATCCGATGGATCGATCTGCGTCTTCAGCGACCGCGTCTTGGATTGATTCCTGTGAAGCAAGGTCGCTCGCGGTGTCCTCGCAGTTTGTGGAGGGCGCTGGTTGGTCTTCGCTGGTGTATTTTGCGGAGGTTGTGAAGCTGTAGACATTGCTGGTGCGTGTTATGAGGTCTTGTCTGCCCTCGACCCGGCCGGTGGCTGTCGCCGTCCAGTAGTAGGTGGTGCCAGGTGCGAGCAGTCCATCTGCTACCGGCATGTCTCTTGTGGTCCCGTTGGAGGTTTGGATCGGGTTTGATTGCCCGTCTGGATTGGTCGTCAGGGCAAAGACCAGGGTGCCGTCGTCGGGGAACGAACCATAGTAGGGGGCGTAGTCGAGAGTCGGCGGAAAATCCGTGGTGGACCCGTTAGCCAGGGAGGTGCCCCAGCGGGATGTTGACCAGTTACCAACGGCGAACTCGTAGGTGGTCATGACCTGTTCCCCGATATGTGTTGTTGTTTCAGCGCTGATGACATGTTCACCGGTGTGCGCCGGGACCGCAATTGCGGGGCTAATGGAGGATCTAGCCGGCACCGAGTAAAGACCGTAGGAGGTGCCGTCATAGGCAACGGAAACGCTCAGTGGCGAGCCGTAGGGGTTCGTGGCCGCCAAGGTGCAATCGACCATCGTCGGTGTCGTTCCTTCCGTCCAACTTGCGCCGACGAACGGGGTGGGGCAGGAAAACGCAACGGTGGGCATTTTGGTGTACCAGCCGTTGAGGTCAAGGATGTAGTCCACGGTGTCGGTTGAGACGTTGTGGATCTTGATTGCGTTGTCCGAGCCCACCGGGATGGTGGCCAAGTTAGTGGTAAGAGCACCTGCCGTTCCCTTGTTGAAGGTTAGCGTGGCGACGTTGGTCGGTTCGGTTGTGCCGGATGCATAGGCACGGGCGTAGCCGCCGGCAGTGCCACTATCGATCACAATCAAGTTCGCCACGATGGCCGAGAGTCCGTTGTCGGCCGATGGTATATCGTTTGTTCCCCCGACAGGGATCGTCACTGTAGCGCCTGGTGCCACGTGGCCCGTGGCGCGTGTGTCATAGATCTTCGCCACGGCCGGAGTGAATACCCCTGCATCGGAGCTGCTACCGCCAGGCGTGAAGTAGCCTTCTACGTCCATCAGCAAGTCGATCGTATTGCCGGTTGACAGGTACACCTTGATCGTGCCGTCTGCGGCCAGTGGGACGATCGCACCGATGGACGTGAATGGGCTTCCGTCGAAATTCAGGGACGTTCCTGGCCGGGAGGTCGCGCTTGTGGCGTATGGATTGAAATAGCCTGCAGTGGTGTTGGCGTTGTTGACTTGGAAGTTTACGAATGCGGCCTTCGCGCCAGCAGGAACGCTGGCTGTGCCGGTGACCTGAATGGTAGAAGTGCTGCCGCCGGTTAGTTTTGCCTTGGGCAGTCCCACACCATTGACGGTGTCCACCGTTCGGGTTTGTTTGACTGGCGAGTATCCACCCGCAGCAGTCACCCCATTGCCGGCAGTGTAGTAACCCTGCACGTCCACCATGACATTGGCCGTCGTGGTGGCCTGAATCTGAATCTGTCCGACGTCGGACACCATCACGATCGCACTGTTCGAGGTATAAGGGCTGGCGTCATAGCGCATCACGCCGGTCATCGCGCCATCGGCAGGGCCAGCTGACATCTGTCCGGCCGCTGTCGGGGCCACCGCGGTCATCGTGACCAGCACGGCCGACACCCCTTCGGCCGGGATCCCGGCTGCACCAGTGGCCTGAACCGTCCGCGGCGTATAGGGAGCCAGCGGTTCCTTTGACACGCCCGTCCCCGTTCTGGAATCGACCAGCCGTCCCTGCGTAGGAACGAATAACCCTGCTGTGCCTACGGTCGCTGCGCGTGCGGGGGTAGCCGAGAAAAGAGGTGGTATCAGTGCCGCCAGCATGACCATGACGATTACCAAGGACATCAAGCCAGCTATTCCGCCGGCAGAAAAACGTAGACGCCACCGCCCGATGGCGGTCAGAACAAAAGAGTGCATGAAAAATCCCCCCTGACGCACCCCCAGGTGCGTCTGAACCACAATCACAAGACCAAAACGGCAGCAAACCCACTGCCTGACTGCAGTTCTCGGATGAAGAATCCAAGCCAACTGAGCTAAGGAGAAAGATAATCCATGGAATGGAAATTGCCCTAAATAGCACAGCTTACTGAGTGTTTACTGGAAAAACGTTAGTCCTCCGTTCAAGATCCTGCGGAGAAAATGCGGATAACCTGCGTTTTCCCCGCCTTTGCAAGACATGAGCGCCATCGACGGGTCATGCAAGTCGTGGCACCGCAAGGGATTGCCGGCCCCAGCCTTTTCCAAGATTTGGCATCAGGCTTAGGGAGGATAAGCGGCCGGCAACGGGCCTCAAATCCCGCTTGTGTGGCGAAAGCGGGAAAGCCCTGGACGACGAGGCTTACGAAATTGTCGCGGGCATGACTCGCTTGTCACGCCTTTGTCTCACCTAGCCGAACAGCATCCCTCGTCCCGATCAAAAGCGTGTTCTTTCGTTTACTCCGGACGGCGCAACCGACCTTTTTCACACCCTCGAATATGTGCAGTTATCAGGTCATTCAGCACAGCAAAACCAGACAAACAACTGCCGGCAAACATCCGCAATCATCAGCATGCTTTTTTGTCATGTGACTACTGCCCCGGCTGGCTCGGCCACTATGTTTTCCGCCTCGGAGTAAAAAATAAATGGTTGCTGGGTATTGATTTGCGTGAACGCTGCCACTCATGCTTCTGCTGTGCTCAAGGGGGAGCACGAAGTCGCTCGCTGGGGAGCGTATAGAAATGGGGGCGCAGCATGGCTGCACAACGATCTCTTTTGTCATGTCTCGTTTTATCCGCCGTGGTTTTAACCGGGGTGTCTGTTCCGGCGCGGGCCCAAACACCAACATTCGCGCAAGCCGCGGCTGTTTTGCCGACGACGCTGGCGCCGGCAGTAGCGGAACCGATGAACCTTGCGGTGGCGCAGAGCTTGCCGCTGGATGATGACAATCCGCCCGCTACGGGGCCAAACGGAATCCTCTCGGGGTCAAGGAAGGCTGCCGGAATGGTCGGCCGCGACCTGACGGACAGGATGAAGCTGGCGTGGAACCCGACCACCGGGAACGTCCTGGTTACGGGGAAGCTGCTGCATCTGGCCGGTAACGACCGGGGCATTGATTTGTCCTGGCGGTACAACAGCATCAACGATGACCGACCGACCCTCTCGGAAGGCACCAGCGAATCTGCGGTGACCGTCGGGGCGGACAACTCGGTCACTTACACGGCCCCTGATGGGGGAACGTACAAGTTCGTGCCGAAATCCGGCGGCGGCTGGACCTCCCCGCCCGGTGTGAATGCCACCGTCACGGCTTTGAGCCCCACGGCCGTGACCTTGCGGTTCAACGACAACGGGTACAACAACTTCTACGAGAACGTTGGCGGCGTTTACCGGCTGGCGTTTGCCAGCGACCGGTACAGCGCGACCGCCAACCGGATGGCCTACGCCTACGACACCGACGGCCGGCTGGAAACCATCACGCTGGCCAACGGACGGCAGGTTCTCTTCGAATACAACGACGCGGACAACACCGGCCAGCCATCCAAGATCACCGACCAGACCCTAAACCGGGTCATCAGCATCGATTACGACAGCAACGGCCGTATGCAGGACCTCACCGACGCTGCAGGCGAACACACCGGGTTCGATTACTCCTCCGGGCTGGTCGATCAGATCACCGACGGGCGCGGCAACACAACCGAACTGACGTACGCCAACGGCAAAGCGTCCAAGATCCGGTACGCCGCCAACACGACTGATCCGACCGTCCACACCCTCGCGGCCGTAGACGCCACGACGTCGACCCTGACCGACACCGATAACCGGGTGACAACGTACAAGTTCAACGCCTCCCGGCAGATCACCTCGATTACTGACCCGCTCGGCCACGTCACCGGCAAGACCTTCAACACCCACGATGACCAGCTCACCCAAGTAGATGCCCTGAACCAAACCACGACGGCGACATTCAATCCGAACAACACGCTGGCAAACATCACCTCCCCGATCGGCGGGACCGGCCCGGGCAAACAGGTCGCCTACACCTACCCTGCCTCCACCTCAGCGGAGACGTATCTGGAATTCCAGCCAACATCCTCCAGCGACAGTGAAGGGAACGTCACCAGCTACACCTACGACAGCGTCCTGAACAGGCCGTACCAGACCATCACACCGGGAGGGGCTGCCGGGTCGGGCACCCTGGTCAACCGGTACCAGGGGGACGCCGCGGCCACGACGTGCGGGGCCCTGCGCGGTCAACTCTGCAAGACCATTGACGGCAAGGGCAACACCACGTCCATTACCTACGACGCCACGTACAACCCTGCCACCATCACGCGGCCAGCCCCGCTCGGGGTCATCACCAACACCTTCGATGCCGCCGGCCGGATCGCAACCAGGAAGGACGGAAAGAACCAGACCGCGACCTACGTCTACGACGGGAACGACCGGCTGCTGCAGACCCGCATCGGCGCGACCTGCGTTCCCGCTACCTGCGTGACCAACACCTACGATGACAACGGAAACCTGGTCACCAGGGTTGATGGTTCCGGCACCACCACCAACGTCTACGACGAACAGAACCGCCCGACGTCCAAGACCATCGGCGGCGTCACGACCACGTTGGCCTTCGACCACAATTCCAACGTCACTAGTTTCACCGACCCGACCGGAACGGTGGGCTACCGCTATGACGATGCCAGTCGGCTCACCGCCCTGGCTGAACCCGGAGGCTCCTGCCCGGCCACACTGGTCTTTCCGAACAGCACCGGATGCACCGGCTTCACCTACGACAACAACGACCGGCGCATCGCTACGCAGTATCCGAACGGGGTGAAGAACGCCACCGTTTTCGACAATGCGGGACGGATCAAGTCCATCACCGCAACCAATACCTCCGCAGCCGTCCTGGCCAGTCGGGCCTACACCTACACTGCCCATTCCACCACGCTTCGCGAAGGAGCTCTGAGGAAGACCATGACCACCGACACCGGCGAGGTCACTACCTACGGCTATGACGCCGTACGGCGGTTGACGTCGGCAGTGACCGGTGCGATCACCGAAAACTGGACCTACGACCTGAACGGCAACCGGACTTCAAGGATCAAGACCGGGGCCACCACCGTCAACTACGCCTACAACGCGGCCGACCAACTCTGCTGGACCTCCACAGGAACCGGCACATGCGCCGCACCGCCCGTCGGTGCGACCACCTACACCTACGACGCCAACGGCAACCAAACCAAGGGCGGCACACCCACCAGCACTTGGAACACCTTCGACCAGCTCGCAACCCACAACACGACCAATTTCACCTACGCCGGATCGAGCAACACCGAACGGCTCACCTCCGGGGCGACATCCTTCTTGAACGGATCCCTCGGCATCACCCAGCAAACCAACGCTGGCTCCACCACCTCGTTTATCCGTGACCCGCAGGGTACCCTGATCAGCATGCGCACAGGCGGGGCGAGCTTCTACTACACGGCCGACGCTATCGGCTCCACAATCCTGCTCACCGATACCGCTCAAGCGAAGGCGGCCACGTACCTCTACGACTCCTGGGGCAACACCACCACCCAAACCGGCACTCAAGCCCCAGTCAACCCGTGGCGGTTCGCCGGCGGCTACAAAGACGACGCCACCGGCTACACCAAATTCGGAGCACGCTACTACGCCCCCGGCATCGGCCGCTTCAACCAACCCGATCCCTCAGGACGAGAAGCCAACCGCTACGCCTATGTCAGCTGCAACCCCATCAACGCAACTGACCCCAGTGGACTTAGTGCCGGGGGCTGTTTCGGAGCTATTGCTGGATTTGTCGGCGCCTACGGACTTTTCGTGGTGTCCGTCATTGGAGCAACGGTGGGAACAGCAACGGCCCCACCCGTGGGGGCCATCGGCTGGTGGGGAGCAGCATTCGCCTTCAGTGTCGCCATCGGTGCTGGTACTGCAGCAGATGAGGCGTGTTGAACATGGTGTGGTTGAAAAAATACGGCTTGATAGCCCTTTTTACCCTGCTTGGTTTTATCTCATTCCTAATCGGACTTTACAGCCAGAACCTCGTCCTCATATTCACGGGTGGATCCACCACCGTCCTCGGTTGTCTGATGGTCCTAGTCGTATGGAGGAACGCTAGGCGTAAAACAAGCAGGTGAAGGCCCTCGGAACCAATCATTAGTCAGAGGGCTCAGCGAAGTCGAGGAGCTAGCTGTATTGTCCCGGCAGGTTGATGACACGGGGATTGATTTGACGCAATAAGAGGACCTCCGGGTGTTGTGTGGTGCTTGTCGAGAGCGAACACAAACCAGGAGGTCCTCGTGTCCCACCGTAACGCGTTTTTAGCTCACTCGGGGCGTTTGCAGCTGGCCCGGTGCATCGTGGTTGATGGATGGCCGTTGCGGCGGGCCGCGGAAAGATTCCACGTTTCCGTCCCGACTGCCGCGCGCTGGTCGGGCCGCTACCGGGAGCTGCCTGGCCGGGCGAGATGATCCACGTGGACATCAAGAAACTCGGCAGGATCCCCAACGCAGGCGGGCACCGGGTGCACGGCCGGGTACACGGCGAAGCCAACTCCCGGGCCCGGAACCTGGCCGAAGGCCGGGGCAGGGACCGCGGCCAGGTCCGGGGCTACACGTTCCCGCACCACGCAGTGGATGATCATTCCCGGTTCGTCTACTCCGAAATCCTGCCCGACGAAACCAAGGAGACCGCCTCCGCGTTCATGCGCAACGCCATCGCCGCGTTTGCCGCTCAAGGCGTCAAAGTCCAGAGGGTACTCACGGACAACGGCTCCTGCTACCGCTCCCGTGCCTTCGCCGCTGTCCTGGCCGAGTCCGGGATCACGCACAAGCGCACCCGGCCCTACAGGCCCCAAACCAACGGCAAAGTAGAGCGTTTCAACCGCATCCTCCAGGAAGAATGGGCCTATGCCAGGGCCTACGGCTCAGAAGCAGAACGTCAGGCCTGTTACCAGGACTTCGTCGACTACTACAATCACCGCAGGCCCCACACTCCCCTCAAAGGCGCCTCACCAGCCAGCCGCGTCACCAACCAACCGGGTTAGTACAGCTAGCTGGCCGGGGGATGTATCGGGGTGCCGTCGTGGCTGTCTGTGGTCGGGGGATCGGTAAAGGTGCAGGATTCGGTTGGCTAGGGGCATGAACGACGTCTACATCATCAGTCTGGCTTCAGGCCTGTTCGTTGGCATGGCAATCCTGCTGACAGCCTTTTTTCGACGCAAAAAGAGTGAATACCTCGACGAACCAAAACATCGGGCGTTTTTGATAGGCGCGTTCCTGTTCTTCGGAGTTGCATTCGTCTGTACGATGCTGCTAATTTTCAGCAACCTCTAACCAGCGATGTTGCTGCAGGGCGCCGAGTCCTACCTTCGTCGCTCTTCACGCACGTTTTCCGGAGAAGACGCGCGGGCCGCTGCCTTACATGGTGCAGATTACAACGCCCACCGTGGTGTCAGATTGAGGTCTAAGAGCTTCTCGCGACCATGTCAGAGAAAGAAGATCGGGTTCTATTCTGACGGCCCTGGCCCACTCACCTGACGTCAGGTTGAGGTGTAGCTTGCTCTGACTGGCAGCGCCTATTTGATCTGCGGCGCAGATTCCGCTTTGAAGGATTCTTCGAACTCTTCGAGGCTACGGCCTTGGGTTTCGGGCAGGTACTTGGCGGTGAAGGCGATGGCAAAGAACCCGATTACTGCGAACACGAGGAAAGTTCCAAATCCCATTACTGCCACCAGCGGCGGGAACACTAGGGCGACTGCCGCGTTGGTCAGCCACAGAACCAGAACCGACGCGCCGATCATTAGTCCGCGCATGCGGAGGGGGAAGATTTCGGAGATCATGAGCCAGGCCAGCGGACCGATGGTTGCCTGCATCATGGCGATGAACATGAGGATGAACGCTAAAAGGATCCAAGGGCGGATCAGGTTGTCTTCCGGCAGTAGGATGCCGACCATGCCGACGCCGATGTGGGCTGTGGTGGTGCCAATGAATCCTGTGATCATCATGCTGCGTCGGCTGACGCGGTTGATGATGTAGAGCGCAACGATCATGGGCAGTACTGATGCGACGCCGTTGAGTACGTTGAAGCTGAGGGCGGCGTTACGGTCAAAGCCCGCTTGTTCTAAGACCTGGGTGCCGTAATACATCATCGAGTTGATGCCTGTGAGTTGTTGGAAGATACCGATGCCGAAGCCGATGAAGAGTAGGCGTCGCGTCCAAGGCGCTGTGAGGACCTCTTTCCAGGACCCGAGGTGCTCCAATCGCTCCTCTTCGGCCAGTTCATGGACTTCCGCCATTTCTGCGGCGGCGCGTTCAGGGGAGCGCATGGTTCTCAAAACTGTATGGGCTTCAGAGTCCCGTCCCTGAGAAACCAGCCAGCGGGGGCTTTCGGGCATGCGAAGCATTCCGAAGAAGAGCACGAATGCAG
The DNA here is from genome assembly GCF_042791415.1 of Arthrobacter sp. NPDC056691. Lineage (NCBI taxonomy): Bacteria > Bacillati > Actinomycetota > Actinomycetes > Micrococcales > Micrococcaceae > Arthrobacter > Arthrobacter sp. NPDC056691. The sequence goes on along the minus strand of NZ_JBHTXX010000011.1, from coordinate 81,351 downwards.
GTAGTGCCGCTACTGAAAGCATGTAGCGCCATACGTCGGGATTACTGCCAAACGTGTTGCCGATGATTGCGTTGATCAGGAAGGCGAGGAATTGGCCTGTTACGATCATGAGCTCGTTACGCGAAACGAGGCTGCCTCGTTTTTCGAAAGGTGCGACTTCGGCCAGGTACACGGGGACGGTTACGGATGCGCCGCCCACTGCCAGGCCGAGGACGAATCTGAAGGCGAGCAGGACGTCAAAGCTCGGTGAAAATACGGAGCCGGAGGTTCCTATGAAAAAGAGGACGGCGAGGGCAAGGATGAAGCCGCGGCGGCCGTATCGGTCGGAGATTCGCCCGCCAACGAAGGCTCCGGTTGCAGCGCCGATGAGCAGGATAAAGGTGATCAGCCCTTCTTCCCAGGGCGTGATGTTGAAGTAGCTGCTCATGAAAGATAGTGCGCCGTTGAGCACGCCGGTGTCGTAGCCGAAGAGAAGGCCCCCGAAGGTCGCGATGACGGCTACCGTCCCGAGACGTTTGTTGTAGCTTCCCTGCCCCAGTGGCGGCAGGTGTCTGCTGCGCTTTTGAGGGATAGTGTCGAGATGTGCCATTTCAGCGCTCCTTAGAGTGCAGTCAGATAAACAAGTTGGTAGGGGTTTGTCGCTCGGCCGTGCAGCGTTCAGCGCATGCCGGGCCACCGCAAGAAGGCAGTCCAAAGGGATGTTCACGCTGCCCGAGACCCCGCCTACCCGGCCGGAGGACGACACTGTTGGTAGTGTTTGGCAGCCCCGCACACCGGTACCGGTCACTAGACATGCAGCCGAACGCCCGGAACGACACAGGCCACAGCTTTCATGGTCGGAGATGGCGTTGCCGGGCGTTCAAGGGCCGCAGCCGCGCCCCGTTAGTGGTTCGCTACATCGGTTACTTCAGCGGGGTATTGAGAACGCAGCTGCGGCAGCAGGCAGGGTTGGAGCCTAGTCCGCGGCCGGTGGCAGGACGATGTCGAAGCGTGTGCGCGCCCAGGTACGCCCGCCGAGTTCGCGCCCGTCGGGTGTGGGGGTTCCGGCATCCTGCTGGACGAAGTCCTTAATGAGGGATTCCTTGACGCCGAACACGGTGTCGTATTTCAGCAGTTCGTCCCCGCGGACGAAGATGTGGGTGACCAGTGTCCTCAGTCCGGGTTTGGTGACCATGAAGTGCAGGTGGGAAGCGCGCATGGGCGAACGTCCTACGGCTTCAAGCATTTTGCCGACTGGTCCGTCGTGGGGGATGGGGTACGGGGTGGGGGTCAGACCCCAGAAGCGGTACTTTCCGTCTTCGTCGCTGTAGAGGTGGGCCCGGCCGGAGACGCGCTCGTCGTCGTACTGCACGTCGTAGAAGCCGTCTTCGTCTGCTTCCCAGACTTCGATTCGGGCGTTGGGGACCGGATTTCCGTTTGTGTCTTTGACGCTTCCTTCGATCCAGCAGGGTTCACCCGGCGCGGCTCCGGCGATGTCCCCGCCGTTCTCGATCTGGGGGGCGTCATCTACGAAGAAGGGGCCGAAAACGGTGGCTTCGGTTGCGTCACCATGGGCTTCGTTGTTGACGTTGATGGTCTGCATTGAGGCACCAAAGACGTCGGAGAGCAGGATGAATTCCTGTCGGCGGTCATCGGTGATGTGGCCGACGGCGGTAAGGAACTCAATGGCTTTGTTCCATTCGGCTTCAGTGAGCCGAACGTCGCGGATGAAGTTGTGCAGGTGGGAGACGAGTGACTGCATCAGTTGCTTCAGCCGCGGGTCCTGGCAGTCATCGAAGGAGCGCAGCACGTTGCGGACCAGTTGTTCCTCAACGTGCTGTTGTGCCTCAGACACGTACTGGTTGCCGGGAACGATCTCGGTTTCGGGGACGCGGGTCTGCTGGGTCATTGTCGTTTCCTCGCTGTTGTTTGTGGTGTCTGGTGTGCGCGCAGGGACTCAGAGTTGCGATGCCTCGTCGAGCAGCTGCAGATCCCTGGTGGTCAACTGGATCTGCATTGATTCAACGAGGGGCGCGAGTTGGTCGGTCGTGCGGGCGCTGGCGATGGGGGCTGCGACACCGTTCTGCGCTGCGAGCCATGCCAGGGCGATGGAAGCAGGCTGGGTGGAGTGCTCCCCGGCTACGCACTTGACCGCGTCGATGACTTTGCGGCCGTGGGCGTTGAGGTACTTCGCCGCGTCGGGGGCGCGAGGGCTTTCGATTTCCTCGCCGTCGTCGTATTTTCCGGTCAGGAAGCCATGGGCGAGGGAGTAGTAGGGCACAACGGCCAGACCATGGCTCCGCGCGAGCGGGAGGATATCGGCTTCGATTCCTCGTTCGACGAGGTTGTATTGGGGCTCGATGACTACGGGCGCGTGAAAGGCTTCGCGGGCGGTGATGTCGAGCCATTCCTGGATTCGTTCCGCGGTGTAGTTTGAGATGCCGATGGAGCGAATCTTTCCCTGATCGACGAGTTCGGACAGCGTCGCGATGCTCTCGACGAGGGGTATTGAGGGGTCATCGAAGTGCGCGTAGTAGATGTCAACCGCGTCGAGGTCGAGGCGGGTGAGCGAGGCGTCGATCGCAGCCCGGATCGTTTCGGGGGCCATGCCGGCGAATTGCGGGTGGTGACTTACCTTGGTGGCGATGACGAGGTCGTCGCGGTCGGACCTGCCGGCCAGCCATTTGCCGATGATCGTTTCCGATTCCCCGCCGGTGTTGCCCTCGGCCCAGAATGAGTAGGAGTCTGCGGTGTCCAGGAAGTTCCCACCGGCCGCAACGTAGCCGTCGAGGACGGCGTGCGATGTTTCGGTGTCGGCGGTCCAGCCGAAGACGTTCGTGCCGAGTGCGAGTGGGGATACAGCGATTCCTGGGGCGATGGCCCGCTTGGCGACCAAGGTCTGCCTCCTAGTTGTTTTCTAATGTGTGGTCGGGTGTGGAGTAGGACCCTCCTGGGGTGTACCCGTGAGGGAGGGTCCTACTCCGCGAGGTGCCACGCCCTCACCTGATGGCAGGGCGTGAACTTTTTGGCTAGAAGGTGGGGTTGGCGGTCGGCGGCTTGCCGGCCCATGCCGCGTGCAGGATGCCGCGGACATCGTCGAAGGTGATGGGGCGGGGGTTGCCGTAGGAGCGGCTGGTTGCTTCTTCGGCGATGCGGTCGATGTCTTCTTCCTTCATGCCCAGCTCGGCCAGGGAGCGGGGGGCATTCAGTTCGCCGGCGATCTGCCACAGCCTCTCGGCGGGATCGGCAGCGCCACCGAGTGCCCGGGACAGGGCACCGGTCGCTTCGGGAGCGGCGGGCTGGTTGAAGGCCAGGGCGTGGGGGAGGACGACGGTGTGGGTTTGGGCATGCGGCAGGTTGAGGGTTCCTCCCAGTGCGTGGCAGAGCTTGTGATGCAGCGACATGGTGGTGGCGCCCAGGCAAGCACCGCACAGCCACGATCCGTAGAGGGCGTTGCTGCGGGCTTCGGGGTCGGAGCTGTCAGCCACGATGGCGGGCAGCGCTGCGGCGAGGGCCCTGACGCCTTCTTCGGCCATCAGCGAGATGATCGGCGTTGCGTCCGGGGCATAGAGGGCTTCGACGGCATGCGCGATGGCGTTGATACCGCTGGTCACGGACATGGCGGCCGGCAGGGTCGCGGTGAGCGTGGGGTCGTAGACGACGCTGCGGGGCAGAACCCGGGGGTCCTTGCCGGTTTCCTTGCGTCCGTCGGTCGTCAGGCCCCACACGGGCGTCATTTCCGAGCCGGCGTACGTAGTGGGGACGGCAACGATCGGCAGGCCGTGCTTGAGGGCGATGGCTTTGCCGAGACCGATCGCTGAGCCGCCGCCAACGGCGACGCAGCCATCGGCGCCGACGCGGGAGGCCTCGTCGCTGGCCCGCTGTGCAACTTCGTTGGGGACGTGCATGACGGCTTCCGGGAGAACTCCGACGCACCGCTCACCCAGGGCCTCAGCAACCCGGTTGCCGGTGTCTTCCTGTTCCGGGGAGCAAAGGACCAAAATGCGCTTGAGTCCGATCTGGTCAAGTTCTTCAGGCAGTGCCGCGAGGGAGTCGACGCCGAAGCGCACCCGCATGGGGAGGGCTTCGTATACGAACTGCTGGGTCATCAGGTGTACTCCTTTTTGAAGGGGTGTTGTCCGCGTAATAGTTCATTCACGCGGGGTTTCTTGGTGCGGGAAGGGTTAGCGGGAACCGGCGCGGCGCTTGTTGTAGATGTCGAAGGCGACGGCCAGCATCAGGACAAGGCCCTTGACGACCGACTGGACGGACTGGTCGATGCCCATCAGCTGCATGCCGTTGCTCATGACGGCCATGATGAGGCCGCCGGCCATGGCTCCGACGACTTTTCCGACGCCGCCGGTGACGGCCGCGCCGCCGATAAAGGCTGCGGCGATCGCGTCCAGTTCAAACATGTTGCCGGCGCCGGGCTGGGCCCCGTTTGAGCGGGAGGAGAAGACGATGCCGGCCACCGCGGAGAGGAAGCCCATGTTGACGAAGATCCAGAAGTTGACAGTGCGGACCTTCACCCCTGACAGGGCGGCTGCGACGACGTTGCCGCCGATGGCATAGACCTGGCGGCCGAAGACGCTGCGCTGCATGAGGACGCTGTAGACCATGATGAGGATGGCCAGCATGATCAGCACGAGCGGCATGCCGCGGGCGATGGCGAGCTGCCAGGCGAAGATCATGACTGCGATGGCGATGACGAGGATTTTGGCGATGAACAGCGGGAATGACGGGACGAGCTGGTTGTAGCTGATCAGGGTCTTGCGGGTCCGGAACTGGTTGAAGGCGTAGCCGATCACGGCGACGGCGAAGATGAGGAGTGTGAAGACGTCGTAGCCCTGGCCGCCGAGAAGGCCGTTGAGGAAGCCGGAGGCGATCAGCCCGTAGTCAGCCGGGAAGGGGGAGAGCGAGACGTTGTTGAGCACTACCAGGGTCAGGCCGCGGAAGAGGAGCATGCCGGCGAGGGTGACGATGAACGCCGGGATCCCGACGTAGGCGACCCAGTAGCCGTGCCAGGCGCCAATGGCGAGGCCGGTGGCAAGGGCGGCGACAACGCCGACCCACCACGGCTGGCCGAGCTGGATCACGACGACCGCGGAGATCGCACCGGTCAGTGCGACGACGGAGCCTACTGACAGGTCGATGTGCCCGGCGATGATCACGATGACCATGCCGATGGCCAGGATCAGGATGTAGGAGTACTGCAGGACGATGTTGGTGATGTTTCCGGGCCCGAGTGAGGCGCCGCCGGTGAGGCCGGCGAATAGGGCCACGATCGCTACGAGTGCGACGTAGATGCCGCTGGTGCGCAGGTTGCGGGTGAACAGCTCGCGGATTTCGCTGGTACCGGTATTGACGACCGCTGCTGCGGCCGGCGCATCTTTCCTTTGGGATCCCCGGGGGGCGGTCACGGTCATGCTGTCAGTTCCTTCTCTTTGGTCATGAGTGTCATGAGGCGTTCCTCGGAGGCTTCGGCCTTGGGCAGCTGCCCGGTGATTCTGCCTGCGGAAAGCGCGTAGATGCGGTCGCAGGTGCCGAGCAGTTCGAGCAGGTCCGAGGAAATAACCACGACTGCCTTTCCGGCGTCCACGAAGCTGTTGATCAGGGTGTAGATTTCGTATTTCGCGCCGACATCAATGCCGCGGGTGGGTTCGTCCAGGATCAGTACCTCGGGGTCGGTGAGCAACCATTTCGAGAGGACGACCTTCTGCTGGTTTCCGCCGGAGAGTTTGCCGACGATCGATTTCACGTTGGGTGCCTTGATGTTCATCGATTTCATCGCGAACTCGGCCGCGCGAGCCTCTTCGTGGTGGTTAACGAAGCCCCAGCTGGCCAGTTTGCCCAGTGCTGCCGCTGAGATGTTCCGCGCGATGTCATCGATGAGGTTGAGGCCGAAGGCCTTGCGGTCTTCGGTGGCGTAGGCAATCCGGGCCTCGATGGCTGCGGCGACAGACCGGGTGTGAATTTCCTTGCCGTGCATGAAAATTTTGCCTGAGACGAACTTGCCGTAGGAGCGGCCAAAGAGGCTCATCATCAGTTCGGTGCGTCCGGCGCCCATGAGCCCGGCGACGCCGATGACTTCCCCGGCGCGGACTTCGAAGCTCGCACCGTCAACGACCAGGCGGTCCTGGGTGGGGTGCTTGACAGTCCAGTCCTCCACCCGGAGAACGACCTCGCCCGGGTTCGAATCACGGTCGGGGTAAAACGCTTCGAGGTCCCTGCCGACCATCCCGCGGATAATGCGGTCGACGTTCACGTCCGGGTCCGCCATGTCCAGGGTTTCCACGGTCTTGCCGTCCCGGATAACGGTGGTGTGGTCGGCGATTGCTTCGATCTCGTTGAGTTTGTGGGAAATGATGATCGAGGTGATGCCGCGGTCACGAAGGGCGCGGACCAGGTCGAGCAGGTGGGCGGAGTCGTTGTCGTTGAGCGCCGCGGTCGGCTCGTCGAGGATGAGCAGCTGCACTTCCTTGGACAGGGCTTTGGCGATTTCGACCAGCTGCTGCTTGCCGACGCCTAGCTGGCCCACCGGGGTGGTGGGCTCCTCCCGCAGACCAACAGAGGCGAGGAGTTCGGCGGCCTCGGCGTTCGTCTTGTGCCAGTCGATCAGCCCGGATGCTCCGCGGCGTTCGTTGCCCAGGAAGATGTTCTCGGCGATCGACAGGTGCGGCACGAGGGCCAGTTCCTGGTGGATGATCACGATGCCGGCGTGCTCTGAGTCCCGGATGCCGGAGAAGGAACATGTCTGTCCCTTGTAGAGGATGTCACCACCGTAGCTTCCGGCGGGATAGACGCCGGAGAGGACTTTCATGAGGGTGGACTTCCCTGCGCCGTTCTCGCCGCAGATGGCGTGGACCTCTCCGCGTTCCACGGCCAGCGAAACACCGGATAGCGCCTTTACGCCGGGGAAGGTCTTGGTGATGGATTGCATTTCCAGGATGTGGTCGGCCATTGGCCCGCCGTCCTATCGGTCTTGTAGGGGAGAAGGGGCGGGAGGGGCACTGTGTGCCCCTCCCGGGGGTGCTTACTTAAGGCGGCCGGCTGCGACCTCTTCCGAGGTGTAGTAGCCGGAATCGATCAGAGCCGTCTTGATGTTGTCCTTGTAGATCGGCTGGATCGGTACCAGGAACGATGGGACAATCTTGGATCCGTTGTTGTAGGACTTGGTGTCGTTGACTTCGGGGTCTTTCCCGGCCAGCAGGTCCTGGGATGCCTTGACGGCCTGCGCGGCCAGGGCGCGGGTGTCCTTGAACACGGTGGAGAACTGCACACCGTCATTGACGAACTTCACGGAAGCAACCTCGGCGTCCTGACCGGTCGTGACAGGCATCGGCTTGGGCTTTGAGGACAGGGTGGGCCCATAACCGGCGTTTTTCAGCGAGGTGATAACGCCGCGGGCGACGCTGTCATTAGGCGTGAGGACACCGTCGAGCTTGGCCGCTCCGCCACCGTAGCTGGCAGTCAGCAGGTTATCCATGCGCTCCTGCGCCTTCTGCTGCGACCAATTCTCGGTTGCCACCTGGGAAAGCTTGTTCTGCCCCGACTTCACCACGAGGGTGCCGTTATCGATGTACTTCTGCAAAACCGACATGCCGCCGTTGAAGACGAAGGTCGCGTTGTTGTCATCCAGCGATCCACCGAACAGCTCAATGTTGAACGGGCCCTTGGCGGACCCCTCAGAGCCGTCCTTGTTCAGCACACCCAGCCCGATCAGCAGTGACGTAGCCTGCTGCGCGCCGACCTTGAAGTTGTCGAAAGTGACATAAACGTCGACGTCAGCGCTGTTCCGGACGAACCGGTCGTAGGAGACGATCGGGATGTTCGCCCCTGCAGCCTGCTGCAGCTGCGGTGCCAACGCCGTTCCATCCAGCGGAGCCAGGATCAGCAGGTCCGCTCCCTTGGTCAGCATCTGGTCCACCTGCTGCTGCTGGGTGGGGATGTCGTTGTTCGCGTACTGCAGGTCCACCTGATAGCCGACCTTCTCCAGGCCTTCCTTGATGGCCTTACCGTCGGTGATCCACCGCTCCTCGTCCTGGCTCGGCAGCGAAACCCCGATGCGGGTGTCGGCGGGAGCCTGTGTCCCACCGCCGCCCCCGTTGCCGCTGCCTGCACCCCCGCCTGCACATCCGGCAAGTACCAGTGACGTGGCTGCTGTTGCAGCGAACAGGAAAATCTTCTTAAACACCGTTCTCCTCCTTTGGAGAGCCGCGTGACGCTGAAGGCGTCAGTTCTGCGTCGGCATGACCGCCGCGCCTGAAATTTAGATGTGATTGCGAGCACTTGGTGTCGTACAATGGACACTATGTTCGCACAGTACCAGCTCTTGAGGCTAGTGGTGTTCCAAATTACATTTGCGTGCACCACGAGCCTGGCCTCCCGGGCGCTTAGCGGGGCGGACAACCTTGGCTGAAATAGTCATGTGCAGCGCATCTTCGCGAGGGTAGTTACGCGATGCTAGAGGCCCCTGCGGGCCAGGAAAGAGGCGTTTGGTGAACACCATTCAGCTGTTGAAAAAGGCCAGTCAGGTGGTCGATGAACTGGCGCGGATCGGCCATTCAACGCCGGCGGAGTTGGCCAAGGTCGTGTCCGAGCCGCGGCCAACCGTCTACCGGATCGTCGGTGCACTTGAGCAGGAAAGGCTCGTCCGCCCCAGTGGTGACGGCAGGCTGGAGCTGGGCACCGGGATACTCAAACTCGGTGACGCGGCGGCCGACGCCCTTATTGACCGTGCCGAGCTGCGCGAACAGCTGCGCTGGATCCGCGGACAGCTGGGCATGAGCCCCTACTTCTGCGTTCTCCGCGAAAACGGGGCCGTGTGCCTGGATCACATCCAGGGCGCAGACGTCGACCTGCATGAGCTTGCCCCTGGACGCGCGCTTCCACTCTACGCCGGGGCCGCGTCGCAGGCCCTTCTGGCCTTCGGTGCCCCCGAGTTCCGGGAGAGCGTATTGGCCTCCGGCCCGTATCCCGCTATTGCTTCGCAGACACCGCTCACCGGAGAGCATCTGAGGCAAAGAGTTGAGCAGACGGCTAAGCGTAGGTGGAGCGTTGACGACAGCGAAGTCATCGAAGGCGTCGCCTCCATCTCCGTTCCGGTCTTCCGGCAGGATGGCAGCCTGCTGGGAGCCATCTCTGTCGCAGGCCTCCGGGCAACAGTCCTCGGCCACGAGGATGCGGCACGGCGAGTCCTGGACGGCGCCGCTCAGGCCATCGCCGCCTCCATGGCCCAGGAAGACCCCAACGACGGAAAAGAAGCCCCCCGGCTCGACCCCCCGGAAGGATCCGAGCGGGACTCCCCCCGGGCTCCAGCCGTCATCGCCAAAGCCTCGGCACTAATGTCGGCCCTGGCAGAGGAACGCATCGCCACATCCACGCGCCTGACCGAGCTGCTCGAGGAGCCTGCCAGTTCCATTTATCGGATGCTGGCCACCCTCGCCGAAGCCGGATGGGTCGAACAGATCGGTCATCGCGGCGCATACCGCGTGGGGAGCAAAATGATCGCCCTTTCCGGCGACCTCACGCGACGTCTCGATATCCGCCGGGCCGCCGCCCCCATCCTCCGTGAAATCCACGACGCAACCGGGGAAACAACCTTCTTGTGCATCCGCCGCGGCACCCGCGCGGTCTGCATCGAACGCATCGACGGCATCCGGGTCAATAGCAGGGTCCTCAAACTGGGGGAGTCACTTCCCCTGCACGTCGGCGCCGCACCCCGTGCACTGCTCGCGTTCGAAGACAGGACCTCCTGGGACGAATACGCCGCTATCGTCGCCAGCAGCGGCGAACCCTGGCGCGACGTCCGCTCCCGCTCGGAGTTCTACTCCGGGCTCGAGCACATCCGTGACCAAGGCTTCGTGATCAGCGACAACAACGTCACTCCCGGCATCGCAGCCATCGGGGCACCCATCTTCGACCATCGCGGCCAGGTCGCAGCATCGCTGTCCATCAGCGGACTCCGTGAAGGCATTCTGAACCGGCCGGCAGGCGAAGAACCCATCGTCGAGCTCCTCCTGCGGGGAACCAGGGCCTTGTCGGACTACCTCGGTGCACCCCGCGCAGAGTCAAAGAAAGATGCCGACGTGTCACAGGTCATAGCTTGACCGCAGCCGCGCCGCCGTGAAATGCTTTGGACATGCTGTCCGCTAGGTGACACTAACTACTAGATCTTATTGATCCGGCCGAGCATTGCTGCCCGCCCCATCAAGATCCACCAAACGCACCGATAGGTGCTCAGTCGAAGGAGACCATGCGTTGGAACCGATTGTCGTAGGACTTCTGGGAATCACACACCCGCACGCGTCCGCCCGGGTCCGCGCCCTGCGCGAAATTGAAGGGGTGGAAGTGGTTGCGGCCGCGGACGACGACCCGCGCCTGCAGTACTTCACGGATAAGTACGACGTGGAGCCCCGCAGCATTGACGAGCTGCTTCAGGACGAGCGCATCAACGCTGTCATGGTCCACTCCAAGAGCAAAGACATGGTCCCGCACGCCCTGCGGGCGCTGGCTGCCGGCAAGTCCGTTGTGGTGGAAAAGCCCGGCGGCGGAACCGTTGAAGACCTGGTTCAGCTGGCCGAGGCGGAAGCCAAAGCCGCTCCCGGACTGGTGGTGCAGGTTGGCTACAACGTGCGCCTTGCCCAGTCCATCGCAGAAGCCAAGAAGCTCATCGAAGCTGGCGTCATCGGTGACGTGGTTTCCGTCTCGGCCCGTGGTGCCGCCCTCGTCGGGGAGCACCTTACCGCGCATCTGAACCAGCCGGCGGACATGGGCGGCGCCCTCTGGATCATCGGTTGCCATATGCTTGACTCCCTGGTCCACATGTTCGGAGCACCCGACACGGTGAATGCCCGCGTCCACAAGTCCGGCCGGCTTTCCGACGAGTCGAGCCGGGAAGATTCCGCTGCGGTCCTGCTGAACTACCAGGACAAGTCCGTGACCTTCAGCTTCGACGGACACGACCACCTTGAGTGGTTCGAAAGCTCCAGGATCTCTGTCTACGGAACCGGCGGCATGCTTGAAATCGGCATCCTGCCCCAGAAGCTGCGCGTCTACGTGGACCAGGACCGTGCCGGCTGGCGCGCCGGCTGGACCGAGTGGACCCAAAGCCACTTCACCCCGCCCTTCGCCAGGACCGAACTGAACAAATTCTCTGAACTGCCCGAACTGGAAAACATCAGCAACTTTCATCCTGAAATGCGCGGCTGGATCGACAGTATCCGCACCGGCGCCCCGGTCGTCGCCCCGGTCGCCGATGCCCTGGCCGTCGCCCGGATCGTCGACGCCTGCTACCGCTCGGAGAAGGAACAGGGAGCATCCATGGAGGTCGAGACCGCATGACCAACGAAACCACCCCAGCCCCGCAGCTGATAGCAACCTGCTGGGTGAGCGCCGGCGATACCGCCCCCGGGCGCCCGGACGAAACCAGCCCCATCCCGATCACGGAGCGCATCAACCTCATCGCGCAGACCGGATGGTCAGGCATCGGACTGGTACACCACGATCTGCTGCACGCACGTCGCGCAATCGGCTACCCCGAGCTGGGACGCATGATCCGCGAGGCAGGAATCGGCATCATCGAAGTCGAATTCCTCAACGGCTGGTGGGCCACCGGCGCCGAGCGGGCCGAGTCCGACACCCAGCGCGCAGAGCTGTTCGAAGCCGCCAAGGCCCTGGGCGCCAGCCACATCAAGGTCGGCGCCGGCATGACAGATAAACCGCTGCCGCTGTCGACAATGGCCAGCGCATTCTCAGACCTGGCAGACGAAGCCGCCGAATCCGGCATCCGGCTCGCCCTCGAAGCAACACCGTTCTCGCACCTGCGCACGGCACAGGAAGCGGTCGAAGTCGTCACCCACTCCGACAGCCCCGCCGCGGGCCTCATGATCGACATCTGGCACACCCACCGGTCCGGGCTCTCCCACGACGACCTCTGGGACGTCGTACCCATGGACCGGGTCTTCGCCGTGGAAATCGACGACGGCTACAAGGACGTCGTGGGCACCATCTTCGAAGACACCATCAACAACCGCGCCTACTGCGGTGAAGGCGACTTCGACACCCGCACCTTCATCCAACGAACACTGGACGCCGGCTACAAGGGCCCTTGGGGAGTGGAGATCATCTCCGCCGAACACCGCAGCCTGCCCGTCGCCGAAGGCCTCAAGCGCGCCTACGAAACAGCAATCAACTGCTTCCCCGGCGTAACCCTCACACGCTAAGTGATCTCTTCTCCATTTCCTGAAAGGCCACACCCCATGTCGAACGACAACCGCCTGCGCCTGGCACTTTTCGGCTCGGGCCGCATCGGGCAGGTACACGCCCGCAACATCGCCGCCCACCCGGGCGTCGATCTGGTCCTGATCGCCGACCCCTTCATCGACGGCGCACGCCGCCTGGCCGAAAGCACCGGCGCCCGCGCCGTGCAGGACCCTGAAGAGGTCTTCGCGGACACCAGCCTCGACGGAGTCATCATCGGCTCTCCCACCAGCACCCACGTGGACCTTATCTCCCGTTCGGTTGCCCACGGCCTCGCTGTCCTCTGCGAAAAGCCCATCGACCTCGACATCGACACCGTCCTGACCTGCCGTGAGCAGATCAAGGATTCCACCGTCCCGATCATGCTCGGATTCAACCGCCGCTTCGATCCGTCCTTCGCCGCCGTCCGCACCCGGGTCGAAGCCGGTGAAATCGGCAAGCTCGAACAGCTCACCATCACAAGCCGCGACCCCGAACCGGCCCCGCGCGACTACATCGCCGGGTCGGGCGGCATCTTCCGCGACATGACCATCCACGACCTGGACATGGCACGCTCCTTCGTCCCGAACATCGTCGAGGTCTCCGCCGTGGCATCCAACGTCTTCAGCAAAGACATCGCCGAACTCAACGACTTTGACTCTGCAGTCGTGACCCTCCGCGGCCGCGACGGTGAACTGATCACCATCACCAACTCCCGCCACTGCGCCTTCGGCTACGACCAGCGGCTGGAAGCCTTCGGCCCGCAGGGAATGCTCTCCGCCGGCAACGTCGCCCCTACAACCGTGCGCAAGTCCGGCGCCGCAGGGACAGAAGAATCGGATGCCTACCTGCCGTTCTTCCTCGAACGCTACCCCCAGGCCTACTACGCGGAACTCGACGCCTTCGTCCAGTCCATCCGCACAGGAGCGCCCACCTCTCCAAACTTCGCCGATGGAGTGTCAGCACTCGTCCTGGCCAACGCGGCAGCCGAATCGGCCGCCACCGGCAAGACCGTGAGCGTCGTCGAGTTCTAACCCTTCCCTGCTGGGGCTTTTCCTTCGAACCAGGGCAGGCCCCAGCCCCACCATTTGGTTCCCTTCATTTTGATCGGCCCCAGGCCTCCCTCCACCGCGCCCGAAAACCGCGGTGGTGCGCGGCTGGCTTCAAGGATCGAGGAGACAACATGTCAACAGGAAAATGGGCCTGGAACGTCCGTGAAGGCGATCTGGTTGCCTGCCCCGAACGGCACGGCCACGTCCGCGGAACCGTCGTCGAAGCCGCCCCCGACATCGGCGTCGTCTGGATCAGGGACCACATCTACGGCGAACGCCGGATGCTCATGATGCAGGACCTTGTCCCCGACAACCCGAAAAGCGCCGGCTTCGTGGTGCCCCTCGCTCAGTACCGGCCCTCGTAACCCGGCCCATACGCAGTGAGCATTGGGGTGCCCGGAACTTTCGCCCCGCTGAGAAGCACAACGAGAAAGAACGAACCCCAGTGAAAGTCTTTAGCTCGCCGGCTATTAAGAAAGCCCTCGATGAGGTCATCACCACCTTCCGGCAGGAAACAGGAGCCAGCATCGACGCTGTCTTCGAACCCACCGTCCAACTTCTCCGACGCATCGACGCCGGTGAGTCCTTCGACGTGATGATCGCCGTTACCGAGTCCTTCGGCTCCCTCACTACAGTCGTCGACCCCCACACCGTGGTGTCGGTGGCCCGCGCCGGCATCGGTGTGGCCGTTAAACGCGGCACCCCGGAGCCCGACATCTCCACCGCTGATTCCTTCGTTCAGACCCTCCGAGCGGCAAACTCTGTTGCCTACTCCGGAGTCGGAGCAAGCGGCGCTTACTTCGCGGCCCTCCTGGACAAACTGGGACTAAGAGCAGACGTAGGCGCCCGCGCCACCGTCGTCAAGCAAGGCTACGTGGCCCAGGCTGTCGTCACAGGCAACGCCGACATCGCAATCCAGCAGCTCAGTGAGCTGCTGTTCGTTCCCCAGGCCCACATCGTCGGTCCCCTGCCAGCGGAGCTCCAGCACTACACCGAATTCTCAGCGGCGGTCAGCGCCCAATCCAGCGACCCGGCCCGCGCACAGGCCTTCGTCAATTTCCTCACCTCTCCGCCGGCCCAGACAGCCTACGTACAAACGAGGCTCGAACTTCCCACGGCCCCCGCACAATAACGGCAAAACTGCCCCTGCTACCCGGCAGCAGGCCCTTCCACTATGGACAACGAAATGGACAACAACCTCATGAACCAGGCATTTGTTTACGACGCCGTACGCACCCCGTTCGGCAAGTTCGGCTCCGGCCTCGCCACCGTCCGCCCGGATGACCTTGCCGCACATGTGATTAAGGAGTCCGTTCGCCGTGCGCCGGGCTTGGACCCGGAGCGGATTGATGAGGTGGTGTTCGGGAATGCGAACGGCGCCGGCGAGGAGAACCGCAACATCGCCCGGATGGGCACGCTGCTTGCCGGTTTGCCGGTCTCGATCCCGGGCACCACGGTGAACCGTTTGTGCGGGTCGTCGCTGGACGCGGCGATCATCGCGTCCCGCCAGATCAATGCCGGCGACGCCGAGGTGGTGCTGGTGGGCGGCGCCGAGTCGATGAGCCGTGCGCCGTGGGTGCTGCCGAAGACGGAGAAGCCCTACCCGGCCGGGGACATGACCCTGGCGTCCACCACGCTGGGCTGGCGGCTGGTGAACAAGGCCATGCCGAAGGAGTGGACCATCTCCCTGGGCGAGGCCACCGAACGGCTGCGGGAGAAGTACGGGGTTACCCGGGCCCAGCAGGACGAGTTCGCTGCTGCCTCGCACAACCTTTCCGCCGCCGCGTGGGACGAGGGCTTCTACGACAACCTCGTCGCCCCGGTCCCGGGCACCGACCTGGTCCGCGACGAAAGCATCCGCCCCGGCTCGTCGGCAGAGAAGCTCGCCGGGCTGAACACCGTGTTCCGTGCCGAGGCCGACGACGCCGCGTCCGGCGCCACGAAGGGCGGCACGGTCACCGCCGGCAACGCCTCGCCGCTGTCCGACGGCGCGTCGGCGGCGTGGATCGGGTCTGAGAGCGCTTCGTCGATCCTGGGCCTGGAACCGCTGGCGAGGATCGCGGGGCGCGGCGCGCACGGCAACGACCCCCAGTTCTTTGGTTTCGCGCCGGTGGAGGCGGCGAACAAGGCCCTCGCGAAGGCGGGCATCGGCTGGGACCAGGTGGGCGCCGTCGAACTTAACGAAGCGTTCGCCGCGCAGTCCCTGGCCTGCATCAACGCCTGGGGCATCGACCCGTCCATCGTGAACCGGCACGGCGGCGCGATCGCGATGGGCCACCCGCTGGGCGCCTCCGGCACCCGGATCCTGGGCACCCTCGCCCGCTCCCTCCAGGCCTCCGGCCAGCGCTGGGGTGTCGCGGCGATCTGCATCGGCGTCGGCCAGGGCCTCGCCGTCGTCCTCGAAAACGTTTCCGCTGGAGTGAAGGGCTAAGAGATGCTGAATTTCATTGACACCGTCGGCGAGGCCGTCGCGGCCGTCAAGGACGGCTCCACGGTGATGATCGGCGGGTTCGGCAACGCCGGCCAGCCGTTCGAACTGATCGACGCGCTGCTGGAATCCGGCGCCACGGACCTGACCGTGGTGAACAACAACGCCGGCCAGGGCGACCAGGGCCTGGCGCTGCTGATCAAGGAAGGCCGGGTCCGCAAGATGATCTGCTCCTTCCCGCGGCAGTCCGACTCCTGGCACTTCGACGCCAAATACAAGGCCGGGCAGATCGAACTCGAGCTCGTGCCGCAGGGCAACCTGGCCGAACGCATCCGCGCCGCCGGTGCCGGGATCGGCGGGTTCTTCACCCCCACCGGGTACGGCACCATGCTGGCCGAGGGCAAGGAAACCCGGATCATCGACGGCCGCGGCCAGGTGTTCGAGACCCCGATCCACGCCGACGTCGCGCTGATCAAGGCATTGAAGGCTGACGGCGTCGGAAACCTGGTCTACCGCAAGACGGCCCGGAACTTCGGCCCGATCATGGCCGCCGCCGCGAAGCACACCATCGTGCAGGTGTCCGAGATCGTGCCCACCGGTTCCCTGGACCCGGAGAACATCGTGACCCCCGGCATCTACGTCAACAGCATCGTGAAGGTGGCCTCCGCCGCCGGCACAGCCACGGCAGAAAAGGTGGCCTGACATGACCGTCCAGTCCAACGAAAAATCCCTGCAGACGTCCGAAACCCCGCTGGGCCGTGACGACCTCGCCCGGCTCGTGGCCCGCGACATTGCCCCCGGTTCGTTCGTGAACCTCGGCATCGGCCAGCCCACCCTGGTCTCGAACTACCTCCAGCCGGAGCAGAACATCACGCTGCACACCGAGAACGGTATGCTCGGCATGGGCCCGGTAGCCACCGGTGACCAGATCGATGAGGACCTCATCAACGCCGGCAAGATCCCCGTCACCGAACTCCCGGGCGCCTCGTACTTCCACCACGCCGACTCCTTCGCGATCATGCGCGGCGGCCACCTGGACATCTGCGTCCTGGGCGCGTTCCAGGTCTCCGCGACCGGTGACCTCGCCAACTGGCACACCGGCGCACCCGACGCGATCCCCGCGGTCGGCGGTGCGATGGACCTCGCCACCGGCGCCAAGGACGTCTTCGTCATGATGACCCTCCTGACCCGAGAAGGTGCGTCCAAGATCGTCGAAGCGTGCACTTACCCGCTCACCGGCGTCGGCTGCGTCACCCGCGTGTACACCGACAAAGCCGTGTTCCTCACCGGCCCCGACGGCGTCCGTGTCCGCGAAACCTTCGGCTGCACTTTCGACGAGATCCAGGAACTCGTCCCAGTGCCGCTCAAAGCCGCTGGTGAGTAACAAGGTCTTCCTGCAGGGTGGCCCAATACGGCATCATGCCCCTTCTCTACTGCCTGGCTACCGAAGCTTTCTTGTTCGGCGGCCAGGCGGAGAATAAGCCGGAGCACGCAATTCGGTAACGGCCGGGGTTCTCGCAGCCGCTTCTACTCCCGGGCGTTTATACAGGAATCTGGGGCACCCAAATAGGCTGAAAGCCGTCGTGCCCCGTCGCAGGCCAAGTCGATGATGCTGGGAGAGAAATCCGGTTTTTGGAGGATGGCGTCTCGGAGGCCGCTGACCGATAGGGACGCCATGACATGGCCACGGTGATCAAAGATTGGGGCGCCGACGGCGGCTATACCCATAGTGACTTCATCATCGCTCAGCGCGAAGCCGGCCTCGCGGATTTCTTCGAGCTTTCCATAGAACTCCGTTCGGGAGCGAGCACCCAAACTCCAGTCCGAGCTCTGACTCATAACCGCCGCGTACTCCTCCCAGGACGGGGGAGTGTCGAAAGCCAACAGTGCGCGGGGCGCCGCCCCAATATGCAACGGCAAAGAACTTCCAAGGGCCAGACGGCGACTGTTAACTCGCTTACCGTCGATACGCTCTATGCATACAGCGCGGGTCCCGCTCCTGATGCACATAAGTACGGTCTCGCCGGTCGCATCGTGAATTTCGCGTAGCACGGGAAGCGCAGCCCGCCGCAAGTCCATGTGGTTCAGCAGATTCCCGGCCAAAGAAATCATTTTACTGCCGATGCGATAGGAACCGCGGTGGCCAAGCTGTTCTATCCAACCGGCCTCAACAAGAGTGCCCAGCATGCGGTAGACCGAGCTGATGTGTTCACCTGTGAGGCTGGCAAGTCTGGCGGAGGTTGCTACGCGTTCGACAGCCAGCGCGTCCATGAGCGCGCCGGCCTTCGCCAAAACCGATTCCTTCGATTCTGGCGCATCAAACTCATTAGTGTTTGGGACCAGTTTGAAGTCTGCCATGAGATCGGTCAGAGTCTGTGCGGCGCCTGCGAGAACGGTTTTGGCTTCTTCCTGCAGCTTGACCACTTGGTCCACCAAACCCGCTGCTGTCAGTGCGCCGAAGATGCTGCCGTCCGAATTGAATACCGGAAATCCCAGGGCTGCGATCCCATCAACAATCTCGTTGGACTCCATCCTCCAGCCCTCGCGTTTGGTGTCTGCTACCAGTTGGCGGAGTGTCTCGGCGTCAACGGGCGTCCTTGACGCCAATTTCTCGAAGGGGGCCTGGGCAAGGATCTCTTCGAGTACCTCGGGGGATTGCCATGCCAGGAGGACATGTGATGCAGCACTAGTGTGGAGCGGAAGAATACGGCCGGATGAAAGCTCGTGGAGATCCACTTCGGTGGAATCAACCTGCTCTAAGCAGACGGCCGTCCCGTTGCGTGGTATCCAGAATGCGGCAGTTAGACCAAGCGAAGACTGGATGCCCTCGAGCAACTTGTTAAGGGCTTCATGATCAAGGAGAGCGTCGGTTGCCGCGTCCGCCAACCGCAATATCCCTGTGCCCAATTCAACGAGACCCCCCGGCGCACGGCGAAGGATACCGGACTCTTCCAGCGATCCGATGATCCTGTAGACCGAAGGCCGCGGCTCATCAATAGCTTTTGCCAGATCCGCCGGAGTCGAGGGGCCAAGAGCGGATGCTTTATCCACCAATTGTGTAGCTTTAAGGACCAGCTGAATCAGGTTTGCTGTTTGGGTCATATTGCACCTCTCGGCTCGTACTTCCACGCGGTACAGGCTGTGTGAATCCAGGAAGCCACCGAGGAAGGCATCATTCTGCTTCGGCAGCAAGTGGAAACTGCGGTGGGAACGGGCACTGTTCTATGGCGGCGACACACGCAGATTGTCGTGGACGAACATGTTGTCCACTATATGCGAGGTGAAGCGCCATCGGAGTTCGCTGAAATTACGTACGTCGGCGGTTCACCTTAGCGTCAGATTGGCACGAAATTTCGTTTACTTGACAGTGACCCGAGGCTCCTCTCAGATTCCATCCTGACAATGCAGGGGCAGGAAACCGAAGGTGCGACAGCCCGCT
Organism: Arthrobacter sp. NPDC056691; assembly: GCF_042791415.1. Taxonomy (NCBI): domain Bacteria; kingdom Bacillati; phylum Actinomycetota; class Actinomycetes; order Micrococcales; family Micrococcaceae; genus Arthrobacter; species Arthrobacter sp. NPDC056691. The sequence goes on along the minus strand of NZ_JBHTXX010000011.1, from coordinate 62,213 downwards.
AATCATCGAAATAGTCCGAAAAATCCTGGCTAGATGAGTTCGATTGGCCAAGGCTCAGCGATGTCCCCTGTTACGGCTCGGCAGGTGTTTGAGAACGCGAGCACAGCTCCGCCGACAGTCGAATCCTCCCTTGTCAGGCGGCCCGGACGTCAGGTTGAGGTGTACTTCACTGGCGCAGTGATCGTCGGTCGGAAGTAGGGTGCGTCGCCCGGAGTGGCGCTGAGATCTGGTCCAACGGCTGGCCGCCTGCCATAGGAGTAGGGGCGGCGCACTGGCACCACCCCTACCATCTCTTCCCTCTTGGTTTAGAGCCATGCCTACTTAATCTGCTGCAAGGACTCGGCCTTAGAGGTTTCTTCGAACTCCTCGGGGCTGCGTACCCCCTGTTTCAGGGAGAAATTTGACGCTGAAGGCGATGGCAAAAACTCCGATCGCTGCGAATACGAGGAAGGTCCCGAATCGGGGAACTACTTCGATTTCAATACCGCTGCGGACCAACTCACCACACGCTGAGCAGAAGCGCCTGTTATTCGTCTGCCTGCCGCCGACACCCGTCGCGGCAGGCGGACCCGTCTACGTCGTGGTCTACGGCATTCACGTCCGCCCGTGAACAGTCAGCAGCGCAGATACCTCAAACGCCTGTGAGATTCCCTCAACCAAGCGACCCGCTACATGATCCATGTGTCCCCTGGGCGAACCCATGACCGGAGTCGACATCGCAAAGCAAACATCAGAGGGCTATGCGACCACATGGGCGCTCCCACCCGGCAGGCTCATGAAGCAGCAGGCCAAGAACTCTCAGGCGGCAGGATCTTGCCGCGCGCTGGAGGAGCGCACGACGAGATAAGGGGCGATTATTTCGCTGCGGCGGTCGAGGTCTGATCCGTTCAGCCGTTGCACCAGGAAATCGGCCGCCCGGGCTCCCATGGTGCTGCTCTGGGGATCGACAGTCGTCAGGCCGATACGGGGGAGGGACGCGATTTCGATGTTGTCGTAGCCTGTGACGGCGACAGGAATGCCAAGGTCGTCAGCGGCACGCATGGCTCCCAAGGCAGCCAGGTCGTTGACGCACGCTAGTGCGGTTGGCCGATGGACCTTCCGTACGGCCAGAAGATCGGTGGCTGCCCGGTAACCGGCCTCCGCGGAGAAGTCCGCGGACCGAACGCTGATCCTGTCTGCGAGGCCGTGAGACCGCATTGAATTTTCGTAGCCGAGCTGGCGGCCGGCCGCAACAACGCCGCCGTGTCCGCCTATGTGGGCGATGCGCTTGTGCCCCCGACCCACAAGATGATCAATGACCATGGACATCCCGAGTTCGTCATCGCTTCGCACGGCGTCATACCGACCACCAGTGGGTTCCCAGCCAGCGAATACCACATAGTCAGAGTTGACGGTTGAGACAAACGCGTCTCCGTCTGGTACTGATCCGGCCGCAAGAATGCCGGCTACGCCGATGTCCCGCAAAACTTCCAAGGATGTGAAGTCGGTGCGGTGTGAGGAATCCGAGGAAGACAGCACGCTGAGCAGCACCTTGTAACCGGCGGCTTCGAAAACTGGGCGGGCGCCGTCGACGAGGTCGGAAGCCCAGGGCTGGCGGAGATCTCGTATGACGAGGCCGACGATCGAGTTCCGTGAGGGATCTGCTTTCAGGGAGCGCGCGGCCCAGTTGAGGTTGTAGCCCAACTCCTGCGCTGAGCTAAGCACTCGTTCGCGCCGTTCCTCGCTAACACGTGGCGATCCCTGGAAGACCATGGCTGCCAGGGACTTCGACACCCCCGCGTGCTGCGCGACGTCCCGGATGGTTGGTCGTCGTTGGTCGTCACTAGGCGTCACGAGCGGGCTCCGATCTAGGGTCATGACAACGAGAATATGCGTATTTCCGCCCCGTCTTCCCGGCCGGCTGGCCTGACAACGGCTGTCGTCTCGTTAGCGACGAGGCACTCGAGCATGTTGCATGGATCACGTTGGCGTCCTACACTAAACGAATGGACCGGTCCATTCTATCGTGGTTCGGGCGCAATATCCAGAACCAACATCCTCCCGGGAGTCATGCAAAGTTTTGAAATTGTGGGGCGCATGCCACCTTGGGCCCTTCATGTAGAAGACGGCTTATCGGACCGGTCCAATAACAATGATCGTACTTATTACCGGAAGGTGAATTCATGCAGGAGAAGCTCAGGGTTGCGCTTTTCGGGGCGGGCAGGATCGGACAGATCCACGGACGAAACATAGCCGCTCATCCCGGGCTGGAATTGGTTGCAGTGTGCGATCCGTTCGGGGATGCTGCTGAGAAGCTGGCCGCTTCCATTGGCGGGTTGGCCACTACCGACACGTCTAAGGCGTTCGCCCAGGACCTGGACGCCGTAGTTATCGGAACGCCCAACAGCACACATATCGACCTGATGTTGCAGGCCTCGGAAAAGGGTCTGGCTGTCTTGTGCGAAAAGCCCATCGACCTCAGTCTTGACCGTGTCAGGTCTGCCTGGCAGCAGTTGCAAACTTCGCAGGCACCGCTGATGCTCGGTTTCAACCGGCGCTATGATCCGAACTTCGCGGCCGTTCACTCACGGACTCAGGCAGGGGAAATCGGGAGGCTCGAACAGCTGACTATCACCAGCCGGGATCCTGCGCCGTCGCCGAAAGAGTACGTGGCTACCTCGGGTGGGATCTTCCGGGACATGACGATCCACGATTTTGATATGGCCCGGTTCTTTGTGCCGGACATTGTTGAGGTTCATGCATACGGAGGAAACGCGTTCTCCGACTACACCAAGGAACTCGGCGACTTCGACCAGGCGGTAGTAACGCTGAGAGGCGCGGGGGACGAGCTGGTGACCATCATCAATTCGCGGCATAGTGCCTACGGCTACGATCAGCGGGTGGAGGCATTCGGCAGCGAAGGCATGCTTCAGGCGGGCAACGTTCTGCCCACGACAGTGCAGTGCTCCACTGGACGCGGTACGGGCCAGGGTGACCCGAACCTCAACTTCTTCCTCGAACGGTATGCCGACGCATACCGCGCCGAGCTGGATGCCTTCGTTGATTTTGTCATCAGTGGTGTCGAGCCGTCTCCGAGCTACCTGGACGGAATGCGGGCCCTTGAGCTTGCGGTGGCGGCAGCCGAATCGGCCAAGACCGGACGCAGCGTTGGGATCGAATGGGGCGCCAATGTTCGGGCGTGAGCTCCTGAAGGACAAGGTCGTTCTGGTAAGCGGTGCTACCCAGGGACTGGGTGCTGAGATCGCCCGTGCGGCAGCACGCGAAGGTGCCGCCGGTGTCGCTATCACCGGGCGTTCCGACCGCGGCAAGTCGGTCGCCGTCGAATTGGAAGAGCTCGGTGTCAAGGCGGCTTTTTACCGCACTGACCTCGCTGATGTCTCCAGCGCGATCGATTCGGTGCGCCGTACGATCACTGACTTTGGACGGGTGGATTGTGTTGTGAACGCCGGGGGGCTGACGTCCCGCGGTTCGATGCTGGACACCACCCCGGAAGTCTTTGACCAGCACATGGCTATCAACGTGCGGGCACCGTTCTTCATCATGTCCGAGACAATCAAGCACTTGGTTGACTCAGGCCGGCCGGGCACGATCGTGAACATCATCTCGACCGCAGAGCTGGGCGGCGCCCCGTATCTCGCACCATATTCAGTGGCCAAGGCCGGCTTGGCCTGTGCAACCCGAAACGCCGCCCATGCGCATCGATGGGACCGGATCCGGATCAACGGAATCGACATCGGCTGGACGGAGACCGAGGGCGAAGCGGAGACCCAGAAGAAATTTCACGGCGCCGCCGACGACTGGGTGGAGAAGGCCAATGCATCGGTACCCATGGGCAAGCTCGGCCAGATCGATGAGATCGCCGAGTTCGTTGTATTTCTGCTGTCTGAGCGCAGCGGAGTAGTCACCGGCTCAGTCATTGACTGGGACCAGAACGTTCAAGGAGGAGCGGATTGAGCAACATCATCTCGCGGCTGGCGGCCGCACCCATCTCGTGGGGCCTGGTGGAAGTCGAAGGATGGGGTTACCAACTCGAGCCAGCCGTGGTTCTGGACGCCATAAAGGACCTTGGGTTCAAGGCCACTGAATTCGGCCCCCTCGGATTCCTGCCCACAACCCCGGACGAGCGGCGGGACTTCCTGTCGGGGCAGGGCCTGCACGGCATTGGCGGATTCTTTCCCGTCGTCCTGCACGACCCCGAGACCGACCCACTTCTGGCGATCAAGCCTGAACTGCAGGCATACGAGGCTTCCGGTGCAACGACACTCGTCCTCGCCGCAGCAACAGGCTTGCCGGACTACGACTTCAAGCCGGTACTGGACGAGACCGGCTGGAAAGTGTTGTGCAGCAATCTTGAGGCCGTCAACGAACTGGCCGCAGAACATGGGATCACCGTCGTGGTGCACCCCCACATCGGCTGCATGATTGAGACGGCGGCAGACGTGGACCGTATCGTGGCCGACACCACGGTGGCGATCTGCCTGGACACTGGCCATCTGCATTCGGCGGGGGCTGACACACTTGCCTTCACTGAACAGCACATCGGTCGCATCAAGCACACCCACCTGAAAGACGTCGACCGTGAGCTGGGCGAGCAGTTCTCCGCCGGGGACTTCAACTTCACCGAAGGAGTGCGTCGCAGGATGTTCGTCCCGTTGGGCGACGGCGCGATCCCCGTGCGCGAAATCATCACCGCGTTGGTACGAAACGGCTACGACGGGTGGTTCACCCTCGAACAGGACACCATGCTGACCGGGCCGGAGGACGCCGTCAAGGCCACCGCGGACGTGAAACGTTCCGTGGAGTTCCTGCGGGAACTGGAACGGGAGCTCGGGCAGTGACCCTGCGTTGGGGCATCCTGTCGACCGCCCGGATCGGGATCAGGCGCTTCCTGCCCGCAGTCCGGGCGGTGGGCGGGGAGGTCGTCGCCATTTCGAGCAGGCGCGAAAGCGTCACGTCTGTAGCCCGGGACCACGCCATCAGCCGCAGTTACATAGGCCACGCGGCGCTGCTCGAGGATCCGGACATTGATGCCGTATACATCCCGCTGCCGAACGCGCTGCACGCCGAATGGATCGGCCGTGCCGCTGCGGCCGGCAAGCATGTGCTGTGCGAGAAGCCCATCGTTGGATCGCGAGAAGAACTCGATGAAGCAAGCTCCGCCTGCGAAAATGCGGGCGTGGCGCTGATGGAGGGATTCATGTACCGCCATCATCCTCAACAAGCCCGGCTGCGGGTACTGATCGGGTCAGGGGCTGTTGGCGAGCTAAAGGCGCTCAGAGGACGATTCCACTTCGCCATCGACCGCGACCGCGAAGACATCCGATTCGACCCTGACCTCGGCGGCGGCAGCCTGAACGACGTCGGCTGCTACCCGGTCGACGCGATAGTCTCGCTGCTCGGGCAGGCCCCCAACAGTGCCCAGGCCGCCGGCCATTTCGAGCGGGGCGTGGATACGTATACCTCGGGTGTTCTGGGGTTCGACAACGTCGCAGCGAGTTTCGACTGCGGATTTGATGGACCCTTGGTCAATCGGCTCGAAGTCCTGGGCACCGGCGGTCGGATCGAACTGGACAAGGCATTCGACCCGCTGCCGCACGAGGCGGCAACAGTCACCGTCTGGGGCCGCGACGACGAATTGGTCTCGCGGGAGACGTTCGTAACAGACCAGTTTGCGGACGGCATCGCGGCGTTCCAGGCCTGGGTTAAATCAGGCAGACGCGGGCTGATGGACCGGGAGCTTGTGGAGGCATCGCTGCTCACGCGCGCAGCCCTCCACCGCTCGATGGCAGCACCCTCCCCGGACGCCGATCCACGACAAACGTCCATTCCGATGGACAGGAAGGTGGTCACATGAGCATCGCGATCGGCGTGATCGGCACCGGAATGATCGGTCGTGAGCATCTGACTCGATTGGCCGGCATGGACCGGGTCAGGCTCGCCGCCGTCGCCGACGCCGACCTGGCCAGTGCTGAACGGGCGGCCCGCGACTTTGACATCTCCACCATTCACCGGGACGGAAACGAGCTGATCGCTGACCCGAAAGTTGACGCAGTGCTGGTCGCCTCCAGTGGGCCGACGCACGCACCCTACGTCCTTGGCGCCGTCGAGGCCGGTAAACCGGTGTTCTGCGAAAAGCCGCTGGCCACTAACATCGCCGACTGTGAGCGCATCGTCACCGCAGAAACAGCAGGGGGAAGGCGGCTGGTTCAGCTGGGGTTCATGCGACGATATGACCCCGCCTACCAAAAACTGAAAGAGACCATCGACCAAGGACGCATCGGCCGGCCCTTGCTGTTGACCTCAGCGCACCGCAACCCGGAGGTCCCTCCCAGCTACACCGGCGAGATGCCGATTGTGGACTCGGCGGTCCACGACTTCGACATCGGGCGTTGGATCCTGGGGGAGGAGTTCTCCAGTATTCAGGTCATTCGTCCGCGGGCGCACCCCAGGGCCGGAGCGACAACTGATCCGTTGCTGATGATACTGAAAACAACGGACGAGACAGTTGTAACGGTGGAGACCTCCGTCAATATCTCGTACGGCTATGACATCCGCGCCGAAGTCGTCGGTGAGACGGGGACCGTCGCGCTGGCCGAGCACGCACCAATCATGCTCCGAACCAACGGACGCAGCGGCTTCAACGTCCCGGATGACTGGCGGGAACGTTTCTCTGACGCTTTCGACAGAGAGCTGCAGGACTGGGTGAGCCGCGTTGCGGCGGGAAGCCCTGTCGACGGCCCCAGCGCCTGGGACGGCCTCGCCGCAACCGTCGTGAGCACCGCAGGTGTTGCATCCCTGGCCAGTGGCCAGACAGAAACCATCGACATGCCAAAGCGACCAGCGCTCTACGCCTGATACAGCCCCCGCACCTTGCACGAACCTGCAGGTCGGGACCGCCCACGGCCTGCCCGGGTGGCCCGGGAGCGCCAACGCTCCATGGAGCCCATCAACAGAATTACGGAAACCTCTTGCCACTGAGACGTAATTCACCTAACCTTGAATGGACCGGTCCAATCGGCTGATAGCTCCCCATCCCAAGAACCGTGGAATCCATTTGCCACCTAAAATGGACCGGTCCGACGGAATTGGCAGTAAGTCTGACCGATCCACCCCAATGAAGTGGAGGAATTTTGAAAAATTCAGTTATTGTCACCGCAGCCATGATGGCCGCAGTCGGATCCCTCGCCCTTACGGGCTGCGGCGGTAGCCCTGCCAGCACCGGCGGCGGTTCTGGCCCCAAGACCATCGGTGTTGCTTTGCCGGACGGTTCGCAGACCTACTGGACTGCATGGAAGAACGGTGCAGAGGATGAAGCCAAGAAGCTCGGGGTGAACATCAAATTCAGCGATGCCAAGGGCGACGCCGATCAGATGAACCAGCAGGTCTCCTCGCTGATTGCCAGCGGCGTCAACGGAGTGGCCATCGCCCCCGTCGATGTCACTGCGAATAAGGTCTCGGTTACCACAGCCACCGATGCCAGCATCCCGTTGATTACTGGCAACCGCGCACTGAACATGAAGTACGGGGGTCCGGATGGTGCGAACCCCCGCCTTCACACTGGCTTCAGCGACGTCCAGATCGGTCAGAAGCAGGGCGAACTGGTCAAAACAGCCTGTGGAAACATCGACCCCTGCCAAGTCAGCATTATCGAGGGCACCCTTGGCTCTTCGCCTCAAATTGACCGCACTGCAGGACTGAAAGCAGCGATCAAGGACAGCCCGAACATCCAGGTAGTCGATGCCCAGCCCTTTGACTATGACGCCACCAAGGCCGCCGACGTCGCATCGTCAATGCTGCAGAAGTTCCCCAAGCTGAACGTCATCGCTGTTCACGACGATGCGGGCGCGGTCCCAGCGGCGCGGGCAGTCGCCCAGGCCGGCAAGCAGGCAACGATCAAGGTCGTCGGCATCGGTGGTAGCAAGCAAGGCATTGACGGAGTCCAGTCCGGGACTCTGTTCGGAACAGTGTGGGTATCACCCAAGAAGGATGCAGCGACCGCAGTTGACGCCCTGGTGGACGTGCTGAACGGCAAGCAGCCCCAGACTGTGGACCAGGACGGTCACCCAACCGTGTCGGTCGAGTCAGTCACAGTGACCAAGGACAACGTTGCGAAGTATCCCGGTGAATGGTGATGTCGGAATCCACTGCGGGATTGGCACCCCATATTCAGGTCAAGGGCGTCGTCAAGAAATTCAATGGCGTTCCCGCACTCAAAGGTGTTGACCTGCATCTCGCACGGGGGGAAGTGCTCGGTCTCCTTGGCGAAAACGGGGCCGGTAAGTCCACCCTCATCAAGGTTCTGAGTGGCGTCCACGCCTCCGACGAGGGCACCATCCACCTCGGAGGCGTAGAGCAGACGTTCCACAGCCCGTCCGCGGCGCTGGCAGCAGGAATTGCCACCGTGCACCAGCACTCGATGCTCGCCGACAACCTGACCGTCGCCGAGAACCTCGTTTTGGGCAAGGAACCCCGGGGTTTCGGACCCGTCCTGCTGCGTAGCCACATCATGGATGAAGCAACCAAAATGCTCGAGGCCAGCGGAATGGACGTTCCCCTCAAGGCCCTGGCCGGATCGCTGACCATCGCCCAAAAGCAGCGCGTCGAGATCCTGCGCGCCGCGTGGGAAGCGGACTCAATGATCATCCTCGATGAGCCCACGGCAGCGTTGAACTCCGATGAAGTCGACGAGCTGTTCGAGATCATCGCCGGACTCAAGAAGCGCGGGATCTCGGTCATTTACGTCAGCCACCGGCTCGACGAGGTGCCCAGGATCTGCGACCGGGTCACCGTTCTGCGGGACGGCGCCGTGGCGGGGCACCTTGGCCGCGACCACCTGGCTCCGTCAGACATCATCCCGCTCCTGGTCGGTCGTCAGCTCAACGACCTTTTCCCCGAACTTCCGGAGCCGACCGACGAGATCGTCCTCGAAGTTGAGGGGCTGCAGGGGGCCTCCGTCAAAGACGTCAGCCTAACAGTCAGAGCCGGCGAAATTGTCGGGCTGACCGGCAACGTCGGTGGCGGCCAACGCTCAGCTGCCCGAACGATTTTCGGTGCCGAGCGCGGGTCAGGGAAAGTGAGTCTGAAAGGCCGTCAACTTCCCCTGAACCGTCCCGATCGCGCCGTCCATGCGGGAGTCGCGTATGTCTCCGGTGACCGCAAGACAGACGGGCTCCTTCCGGTTCTGCCCGTCTGGCGCAACGTCATGACCGTGATGGAACACCGGATCGGTCGCTTCGGATTCATCAACGGACGCCGGGAGAAGAAGCGGGCGCTGGAACTTATCAAGTCCTTCGATGTCCGCTGTGCCTCACCGGACATGCCCATCTCAGCGCTCAGCGGCGGCAACCAGCAAAAAGCGCTGCTCGCCCGCTGGGCGGCCACTGAACCGGCGCTGCTGATCCTCGACGAACCGACCCTGGGAGTCGACATTGGCGCTCGACGGGAAATCTACGACCAGGTAGTTGCGCTGGCCCGCAGCGGCATGGGGGTGCTGATCGTGTCGGCTGACCACGCCGAACTCCAGGGTATGAGCCACCGCGTCCTCGTCTTCGACCGTGGCCGCGTGGTCGCAGAACTGCGCGGCGCCGACGCCACCGAAGAGGCCCTGCTAGAAGCACGCGAGGGCATCCACTCCCAGCAATCAAATATCCAGAAGGCCTGACATGACCAACGTACTCACCAACCCCAAGCAGATTGAGAAGCGGTCCCTGACCGGACCCTCGAGCCAGAGACTTTCCATTCTGTTGCGTCAGAACGGACTCGTTGCCTTCTTCGTTCTGCTGCTGATCGTTTTTGCATTCGTCAATCCTCAGTTCCTCTCCCAAGCTAACGTCCGCAGCATTCTGCTCAGCGCCTCCGTGATCGGCATCCTCGCGGTCGGCCAGACCGTGGTGATTCTGACAGGCGGCTTTGACCTCTCCGTGGCCAAGATGGCCGTCGTCTCAGGACTTATCCTGGCTCTGACTGCCAGCAATCCGGCGATCGCGATCCTCGCTGCGCTTGGATTCGCAGCCGTCGTCGGCAGCATCAATGGCACGCTCATCGCCAAGGCAAAAGTGAACCCGTTCGTGGTCACGCTTGGCATGATGACCATCCTGACCTCCGTCGCACTGCTGGTAAACAACGGCGGCCAGATCAGCGACATTCCGCAGTGGATCCTTTCGCTGACCAGCGGCCAGGTGCTGGGATTCCCGAGCATCATCTTCTGGTTTGTCGCGATTGCTGTAGTGCTGCACCTCGTAATGGCCTACTCCCGCTTCGGCAGACACGTCTACGCTGTCGGCGGCAACCCCGAGGCGAGCCGGCTGGCCGGTGTCAAAGTCGACCGTGTGCTGACCTCGGCCTACGTGCTCGCAGCCGTCTGCGCCGGCGTCGCCGGCATCCTGCTTACGTCACGTCTGCAAACAGCCTCACCGGTCGCGCTGCCGGGCGCCGAACTCGACGCGATCGCCGCAGTTATCATCGGGGGCACCCGGCTCTCAGGAGGCTTCGGCTCCATCCCGCGAACCGTGTTGGGTGTGCTGATCCTTTCGGCACTGTCTTCCGGTTTGGTGTTGCTTGGCGTCGCCGCCTACTGGCAGGACCTCGTCAAGGGCGCCGTCATCATCCTTGCTGTCGCGGTCGACGTGCTTTTCAACCGGCGCAAATAGGACACGGGCGAGATCGCACCCGAATCCCGGACATGCGATAAGGCTCCTCCGGTCCGGACACGCACCCCTCCAGCCTCACTAGAAGAAAGGACCGCGCAGCAGCAGGCTGCCGCGGGCATCCATCATGATCCAAAACATTAACGTCGGCATCGTCGGCTTCGGCTGGATGGGCCAGGTCCATGCCAAGGCCATGAGCCGCGTACTGCAGCATTACCCCGACCTGCCCGCCCGACCGCATCTGGTCGGTGTAGCAGACACATCCCAGGATGGCCGGCTTGAATACGCGCGTAACTCCTTCGGCTTCACGCAACTGACCAACGACTGGCAGGACCTGATCAACAACGACGAGATCGACCTGATCTGCGTCGCGGGACCCAACTTTACGCACAGGGATGTTGCCGTAGCGGCTGCCCGCGCCGGCAAGCACATCTGGATCGAGAAGCCGGCCGGCCGCAACGCGGCCGAAACCCGCCAGATCGCCGACGCGATCGCCGACTCAGGCGTCGCATCGGCAGTCGGCTTCAACTATCGCAACCCTCCGGCGGTGGAATTAGCCAAGGAAATGATCGCCGGCGGCCGTATCGGCGAGGTTAAACACGTCGCCTTCCAAATGCTGAGCGACTACTCCGCCCACCCCGATGGAGCACTGAGCTGGCGATTCGTCAACGAACTGGCGGGCAGCGGAGTGCTCGGCGACCTCGGCTCCCACGGTTTGGACCTGGCCGAATACATAGTCGGTCCGATCCACCAGATTCTCGCTGACGACGCCATTTTCATTCCCGAACGGCCGGCGGCTCACGGCGCAGCTTCCCATTTCTCGCGTGGAGACGCAGGCGAACGACGCCCGGTCGAGAACGAGGACTTTGTCATCGCCCTGCTGCGCTTTGAGAACGGCGCCAAAGGCGTCCTGCAGGCCAGCCGCGCATCTGTGGGTGAACAGAATTCCTACGGCTTCCAGATCCACGGCACCACCGGTGCCCTCGCTTGGGACTTCAGGCGCATGGGCGAACTCCAGGTCTGCCTTGATCAGGACTACCAGGCCGCCACCTGGTCAACTCACCGCATCGGGCCGGCCGATGGTGAGGCCGGGCTGTTCCAACCCGACACCGCCATCGCCATGAGCTACGACGATCTGAAGGTCATTGAGGCCAAACGGCTCATTTCATCGATCGCCACCGGTAAGCCTGAAGGTGCCACCATCGCCGATGTCCTGCGCGCAGCAGAATGCGTCCGGGCCGTCGGCACCTCGATCGCCGAACAGCGCTGGATCAAACTCTGAGGGTTAAGCTGCGGCACCACCGCGCATCAACGGCCCCGGACGTCCTGCCCACCAAACGGAGCTGCGCCACATCCCAAGTCCTTTAAGGAGGAAGCATGCATTCACCCCAGAAACCAGACGGCCGTTTCCCCTCCGCGGCTCATTGGCCAAGGTCAGGTGAGGTGGTACGGGCGGAACGCTGGAGCCACCTCCTCGGAGTCGAAGTCGGCGTCGAGAAATGCGGAACTTTTGTCAGAACTGGCGTCGTAGAGGCAGCCTCGCCTAATGGGGACTGCGTCTGGATTGCAGCCGCCGGGGTCGACAACCGGCTACTTATCCACGGCTCAGACGGGTACGAGCTGTGCGTGGACAAAGGTGATGTTCCATATCTGGACCCCGCCACCTGGGACCCGGAAACCCTCTGATGCGGCCGCACATCGAGCCCACAAACCCGCCCCACCCGGTTCCTGCCTTGGACAGTCAACGCTCGTTACCGCGGGACCCGCTGCCCGTGAAGAACCGGGCACCCCATCACTTAGTTAGGAACGTGGAGTAGCCATGGAAATGTTAATCGCCGGAACTTGGCGTGGTGCCGCTGACGGCCGTGAAGAGGAGGTTCGTTCGCCGTTTGACGGCAGGACGATCGATACGGTCCCGGTTGCAAGCGTTGAGGACGCGCGGGATGCCTTGGACCGGGCTGAGATCGGTGCGCAGTTGCAGAGGTCGACCCCGGCGCATGTCAGGGTGGATATTCTGCTGCGTGCTGCGGCCCTGGCGGACGAGCGGGCCGAGGACATCGCCCAGACCATCAGCGCCGAGACGGGCAAGCCCATCACCGAGGCACGGGGTGAAGCCGGCCGGTCAGGGAACATCATCAGGTTGGCGGCCTACGAGGGCAGCCAGCTGTACGGCTCGACGCTGCCGTTGGACGCCAACGCCGGGACGGGTCTAGACAAGATCGGTTTCACGCTGCGGCAGCCGGTGGGCATCGTCGTTGCCATCACGCCGTTTAACTACCCGGCCCTGCTGGTCCTGCACAAGATTGCACCGGCGCTGGCAGCGGGTAATGCCGTCGTGCTCAAGCCCGCCCGGGCAACGCCGCTGACGGCGTTGAAGCTCGCGCAGTGTTTTGTCGACGCCGGTCTTCCGCCGGAAGCACTATCCGTGGTCACCGGACCCGGCAGCTCCCTGGGCGACGTCCTTGTGACGGACCCGCGGGTCCGCAAGGTCTCCTTCACCGGATCAACAGCTACCGGAACCCGCATCAGCTCCATCGCCGGGGTGAAGAAACTCTCCCTGGAACTGGGGGCCTCCTGTCCGGTGATCATCCTGCCGGACGCCGACCTCGAACTGGCCTCCACCGCCGTGGCGGCAGGCGGTTTCATCAACGCCGGACAAGTGTGCATTTCGGTGCAGCGGGTCATCGTCGACAAGGGCATCGAGGCGGACTTCCTGGATGCCCTTGTTCCGAAGGTGGAGGCGATCGCCGTTGGTAACCCCAAGGAAGACGACACCAGGCTTGGCTCGCTGATCTCAGAGGAAGAAGCATCCCGTGTCCACTCCTCGATCACCGAGGCACGTCATTCCGGTGCCCGCGTCCTCACCGGCGGTGACCGCGACGGGGCGGTGGTGACCCCAGCGGTCGTCGCGGGCGTTGACCCGCGGTCACCGCTGAGCCGCAACGAACTGTTCGGACCCGCCGTTGCTGTCTCCTCGGCCCCGGATATGGCAGCCGCCGTCGCCATGGCCAATGACAACGACTACGGCTTGGGCGCAGGCATCTTCACGAAGGACGTGGCCGCGTCGGTGCAGGCCATGCGGCAGATCGATGCAGGCAACATCCACATCAACTGGTCCCCCCTGTGGCGGGCCGATCTGATGCCCTACGGCGGTCTGAAAGGCAGCGGGATCGGCAAGGAAGGCGTCCGTTCCGCCGTCCAGGAAATGACCGAAGAGAAGACAGTCGTCCTGCACGGACGCCCCTGGTAACCACGACTAACCGGAATTAAGGCAATGACCACACCAACGCAGACCATCAGGCTCACCACCGCCCAGGCGGTCATCAAGTACCTCTCCGTCCAGTATTCAGTGGCCGACGGCGTCCGCCGCCGCCTGGTCCCTGCAGCACTGGGGATCTTCGGGCACGGCAACGTCGCGGGCCTCGGACAGGCGTTCGATGAACTGGCCGACGACATGCCGTTCATCCAGGGCCGCCACGAGCAGTACATGGCCCATATCTCCACCGCCTATGCCAAGGCGAGCCGCCGCCAGGCAGTCCTGGCCGTGACGGCCTCGATCGGCCCCGGCGCCCTGAACCTCGTCACCGCCGCCGGCCTGGCAACCGTGAACAGGATCCCGCTCCTGCTGCTGCCCGGTGACACTTACGCAACCCGTCACCAGGGGCCGGTGCTGCAGCAACTGGAACACCCCACCGAAGCAGATGCCACAGTCAACGATTCCTTCCGGCCCGTGTCACGGTTCTTCGACCGGATCACCCGCCCGGAACAGCTCCTGACAGCGCTGCCGCAGGCCATGCGGGTCCTCACCAGCCCCACCGACACCGGCGCCGTGGTCGTTTCGCTGCCCCAGGACGTGCAGTCCCACGCCTACGACTTCCCGGCCGCCTTCTTCGAACCCCGCGACTGGAAGATCCGCCGCACCCTGCCCGACCCGGCAGAAATCACTGAGGTTGCCGGGCTCATCCGCGCAGCCAAGCGTCCGGTGATCATCGCCGGCGGCGGCATCCATTACTCCGACGCCCACGCCGCCCTCGAAGCCCTCGCAGGGCAGGCGGGCATCCCTGTCGTTGAAACCTTCGGTGGCAAGGGCGCCGTGACCAAGGACGAATGGTGGCAGGTCGGCGGCGTCGGGCTGGAAGGGAACTTCGCCTCCAACGCCCTGGTCAAGCAGGCCGACCTCGTTATCAGCGTCGGCACCCGCCTGACCGACTTCGCTACCGGCTCCCAGTCCATCTTCGAGAACCAAAACGTCAGGTTCGCGTCCCTGAACATTGTCGACGCCGACACCCGCAAGCAGGGCGCCACCGGCATCCTCGCGGACGCACGGCTCGGGCTCGAAGCCTTGGCCCAGGCACTGGAGGGCCACACCACCAGCGAAGCCTGGCAGGACACCGTCCACACCGAGAAGGCCCAATGGGCTCCCATCCGGGCCCAGTGGCTCGACGCCGACGCCGCCTTCCGCCCCGAGGACCACCCCGACGCCCCGGTCACCGGTGCAGTGCTGACACAGCCGCAGCTGATCGGACTGATGCAGGAGCACGCCCGCTCCGGCGACACCATCATCGCAGCCGCCGGGGGACCTCCCGGTGACCTGCAGAAAGTCTGGGACGCCACCGGCAACCGCAACTGCCACCTGGAATTCGGGTTCTCCTGCATGGGCTACGAAATCGCCGCAGGCATGGGCGTCCGCCTCGCCGAGGGCAACAACGACAACCGCGTGGTCACTTTCATCGGCGACGGAACCTTCCTCATGGCCCCCACGGAGATCGTCACCGCGGCCCAGGAAGGCCTGAACGTCACGGTCGTCGTCTCCGAAAACCACGGGTACCAGGTCATCCACCGGTTGCAGATGAACCGCAGCGGCAAGGAATTCGGCAACGAATTCCGTTACCGCACCACCGGCGGAAGCGTCGCCCTCGACGACGCCCCCAAGGCACGCCTGGACGGCGACTACCTCAAAGTCGATCTCCGACAGATCGCCGAAGGCCTGGGTGCACTGGCCATCCGCGCCACCACCGCGGCAGAGGTCAGAGAAGCTCTCGCGTCCACCCGTGATGCCCAGGGACCCGTCGTCATCGTGGTCCCCACCGTTCCCCACGTGGACCTGCCCGGCGGAGACGTCTGGTGGGACGTAGCCCCGGCAGAAGTATCTGGCCAGGAATGGGTCAACAAGCTGCGCTCCGAATACGAGCAGGCACGCGGCCGCCAGCGGTGGTTCGGATGACCCAGGGACCCCTGAACGCAGGCCAGCTTCGCCGCCGATTGGCCGCCGGTGAAGTCACCGTCGGCACCTTCGTCGGGCTGGCATCGGCCACCGCCACCGAGGTCTGCGCGGCATCAGGAGCCGACTGGGTACTGATCGACCTTGAACACGGGTCTGGGGGAGAGGACGCCGTCCGTGAGGGCGTCATCGCCGCCGGAGCCTACGGCGTACCAGCCATCGTCCGGGTTGAATCCGGAGACCGGATCCGCATCGGCCGCGTCCTGGACAACGGGGCGGCCGGCATCATGGTTCCCCGGTTGAACAGCGTCGAACAAGCCCAGGACTCCGTCCGGCACCTGCGCTACCCGCCCCACGGAGACCGCGGCGTGGCCACCTATAACCGCGCCTGCCGGTGGGGCATGGACCGGGAACCCCTGACGGCCAACGATCAGGAAACGGTGGGCATCATGCAGATCGAAACCCTCGAGGCCCTGGAAAACGTCGAAAACATCGCAGCGCAGGAAGGAGTCGACGTCATCTTCGTCGGCCCCCTGGACCTGTCCTACGCCCTGGGAGTACCCCTCCAACTCGACAGCCACATCTTCCAGGAAGCACTCGCCCGGGTCATCGCCGCAGCACAGCTGCACAACAAGGCAGCAGGAATCCTCGCAGTCGACGGCATGGGCGCGGCAAAATACGTCCGCCAAGGCTTCCGGTTCGTCGCCATCGGATCCGACTCCACCATCATGGCCGCAGCCCTCCGCGACGCCTTCGACACCGCCCGCAACTGACCACCACCAAAAGAAACCGGTCCGCCTTCAAGCCGGGATTGCGGCCCCACAACACCTAAGGAAACACGATGTCCCACCCCGTACAAATCTTCGTCGCTTTGGGACCAGTCGACGAAGGAACAGTGGTGCCGCTGATGGGTCCGAACCAGAAGTTCATAGCTCATCCGAATGATGACGACCTCGCCCGCGCCAATGCGGCCATTGTTCGTGCCGCCTATCGAATCGACGGCGCTGTCTTGGATCGTATGCCTGAACTGCGCGTCTTGGCGAGAACTGGGGTGGGAACCGATCTGGTCGACGTGGCCGAGGCGGAACGACGCGGTATCCCCGTGGTCATCACACCCGGAAGCAACACGTCCTCGGTGGCGGAAGGCGTTTTTACACACCTGCTGTCACTCGTGAAGCGGCTCAGTGAGCTCACCAGCATCGTCAGAGGTGGACGTTGGAATGAGCGCGACAAGATTTTGGTCGGTGATTTGGAGGGCAGGACGCTAGGGATCGTAGGGTACGGGCGGATAGGCCGAAGAGTGGAGCAAATCGCCCTCGCGTTCGGTCTCCGCGTGCTGGCCTACGACCCATTCGCGGAGATTCCAGAGCAAATAAGACGCACCAATATCGACGACCTTGTTCAGGAGAGTGACTTCGTCACGCTTCATATCCCACTAACTAAAGAAACAGCCGGAATGTTCAACTCGGACCGGCTGGCGTTGGGACGCCCGGGAAGCATCCTGATCAACTGCAGCCGGGGTGGGCTAGTCGACCTAGATGCCGCCTTGACAGCACTAAGGTCCGGGCAACTTGGAGGGCTCGGACTCGATGTTTTCGATCCGGAACCTCCCGCTCATCATCCGATATTCGACCATCCACGGGTCTGCCTCTCCCCGCACGTAATGGGCTTCACGCAACAGAGCATGGCAAATACTGTGCGCGACGCTGTCCTCGGAGCTCAAGCTGTTCTGGACGGCCGCCGTCCGCTGGCAGAAGCCAGAGCCTGAGCACATTACCGAAGCCAATCCCCCAAAGCGAACACCACCGTTTACTACAGGAGCAATAAGAAATGACCGTCATCAATCACTTCATCCGCGGTGCCGAGGCTTCAGGTACGGGCACCGACACGAAGCCCGTGTACAACCCTGCCACCGGCCAGGTCACGGCCGAGCTGCGCCTGGCCAGCCGTGAGGACCTGGATGCCACCGTGGCCATCGCCAAGGAAGCTGCCAAGTCGTGGGGCGACATTTCCCTGGCCAAGCGCACCGCTGTCCTGTTCAAGTTCCGCGAGCTCGTCGCCACCCATGTGGACGAACTGGCCCATCTGATCACGTCCGAGCACGGCAAGGTCCTCTCCGACGCCAAGGGCGAGATCGGCCGCGGGCTGGAAGTCATCGAGTTCGCCTGCGGCATCCCGACGCTGCTCAAGGGCGAATACTCGGACCAGGTCTCCACCGGCATCGATGTGTTCTCCTTCCGCGAGCCGATCGGCGTCGTCGCCGGCATCACCCCGTTCAACTTCCCGGTCATGGTGCCGCTGTGGATGGCCCCGATGGCGATCGCCACCGGCAACGCCTTCATCCTCAAGCCCTCCCACCGGGTTCCGTCCGCCGCGATGCTGCTGGCAAAGCTCTGGAAGCAGGCCGGCCTGCCCGACGGCGTCTTCCAGGTCCTCCACGGAGACCGTGAAGTCGTCTCGGGCCTGCTGACGCACCCGGACGTGGACGGCATCTCCTTCGTTGGCTCCACCCCGGTCGCCAAGCACATCAACGAAGTGGCCACCGCACACGGCAAGCGGGTCCAGGCCCTCGGCGGAGCGAAGAACCACGCCATCGTCATGCCTGATGCCGACCTGGACAACGCAGCCGATCACCTCGCCGCCGCCGCCTTCGGCTCCGCGGGCCAGCGCTGCATGGCGATCTCTGTCGCCGTGGCAGTCGGAGACGCCGCCGACCTGGTGGTCAAGAAAGTCGAAGAACGGGCACTCGACGTCCGAGTCAAGAACGGCACCGAACCGGACGCCGACATGGGCCCGGTCATCAGCTCAGACTCCAAGAACTTCATCGTCAAAACCATCTCCGAGGCCGAAGCAGCGGGTGCTGCGATGGTGGTCGACGGCCGCGACCTGGTCGTCCCGGGCCACGAGGAAGGCTTCTGGGTCGGCCCCACCGTGATCGACCACGTGAAGACCGAAATGAGCGCCTACACCGAGGAAATCTTCGGACCGGTCCTCGTTGTCGTCCGCGTCCAGGACCTGGACGAAGGCATCAAGCTGATCAATGCCAACCCCTATGGCAACGGCACCGCGATCTTCACCTCCTCAGGAGCGGCAGCCCGAAAGTTCCAGCGCTCCGTGGATGTCGGAATGATCGGCATCAACGTGCCACTTCCCGTTCCGGTGGCCTACTACTCCTTCGGCGGCTGGAAGGCTTCCCTGTTCGGTGACAAGCACATCTACGGTCCCGAAGGCGTCTCCTTCTACACCCGCGGCAAAGTCATCACCTCCCGCTGGCCCGAAGCAAGCCACGCCTCCGGCGCCTCCTACAACTTCCCCTCCAACTCGGAAGAGAGCCATGCAGTACGTCATCACGGCATTACAGACGGACTTCCTGACGAACTGTCAGAAGGTGAAGACGCGGTTCCAGGCCGAGCCGATGACGACAGCGAAGGGCGGGGCCGGCGCGACTGAACCTGTCACGTCGATGCTTCTTAAAGCCCACCCACGCTTTCGCGCCGGTAGGTTGCACGGCTGACCCAGGCACCACTGCCCCGGCATGCATCGAAAGGACCGTGCCGGGGCAGGTCGACGCTCGCCGAAAGAGTCTGCAACGTCCGCCCCGCTGCCCCCTGTGTCCCAAGCATTGGAACAGAATGGATGCCCAACCCCAACCTAAGCGTCATATCCCGTCCGTGACTGCGAGCTAATGTGGCAGACCATCCGGGCGAGTATGGGTGACCCCGCTGCCGCACTGCGCCGGCATGGGAAGCCCGAAAGGAAAGAGGGCCGCTCCCCGGGTGATCTTTCCCAGCGGACCGGAATCGTGAAGTGTCGGAGGAAAACAGAAGAAAATGGCAATTCGAATTGGCTTGGTCGGCTACGGGCTGGGCGGGAGAGTATTTCACGCACCTTTTATCCAGGCGTCAGACAAATGCGAACTTGTCGGTATAGTGACCCGCTCGCCGCAAAGGTCCCTTCAGGCGGCGGAGGACTGTCCTGGTGTCCAAATCCACCCCTCGCTCAAGTCGCTGGTGAGGGCTGGCGTTGACGCGGTCGTGGTCACGACTCCGCCAAGCACTCGGCGGGAACTTGTGATCGAAGCGATCGCATCCGGTGTCCATGTTGTCGCAGACAAGCCGTTTGCCCCATCCTCAAGTGGAGGGGAATATCTGGCCGAAGCGGCATGCACCGCCGGGGTGCTCCTCAACGTTTTTCAGAACAGAAGGTTCGACAGCGATATCGTCACCGCTCGATCGATTCTTCAAGAGGGAAAGCTGGGATCGATCCAAAGGCTCGAGCTACGATGCGACCAGGATGACCCGTCAACGCTCGATGCCGGACCCGCCGGCGGGCTGCTCCGCGATCTAGGCAGCCACGTCATAGATCAAGCCTTGCACCTCCTCGGCCCCGTGCGTGACGTAACTGCTTACCTCGACTGGTCACATGGGCCCAAAGGATCCACGAATACTGCATTTATGGTGAGCATGCGACATGCCTCGGGGGCACACTCTCACGTCTCAGCCAGTAAACTCAACCGCCTCGTGTCTAAAGAGCTCAGGCTGCTTGGAAGCGAAGGGTCATACGTCTCCAATTACAGCGACGTGCAATACGAAGCCATCCTTGCAGGCCGGCGACCCGCTAACGATCGCCCAAGTTGGGGGTTTGAAAGCGAACGACGCTGGGGCACACTGAGAGTCCGGGGCGAAGAACGGCGGATACCGTCCTGGCAAGGTGATTACACAACCTACTACGACGAATTTGCAGCAGCTATATCAACTGGCGCCCCGGGACCTGTTCCGGCCGGAGAGGCAATCGATGTGCTCCGCGTGATGGACGCTGCACAAGTGAGCGCGAACGAACAGCGCACGGTGTCGATTTGATGTGAAAGCAGCAGGTTGGGCGGAGACACTCGGACGATGCCACTCACCCCGGGAAGCAGACCGTGTGACGTTGGGCCAGCCGTCTCATGGACCGCGGGACGGGACAGGCAGAATCTTGACCGGGCTGGCTACTGTTGCCCACGTCCTCGGCAGCCACCAGCTAACGACGACGGCAGCATGATCCTGAATCGGCCGTTGCGTCTTTTCATTACAGACCTATATGTTGCAGGGATCACATCCGTTTGCTCTCGGAGAGACGCTGCCGCATCCTTTCATCACCCTATTTTTCAACGCTTGTCAGAGCGTGCCCAACGAAGGACACCATTTATGACTGACGTTCTCTGGTTCTCGGACCTTGGCCTGACCGACCTTGACCAGGTTGGCGGCAAAAATGCATCTCTCGGGGAAATGGTTCGTAGCCTCACCTCCGCAGGGGTGAAGGTCCCGGACGGTTTCGCCACCACGGCCGGTGCATATCGGCGGTTCCTCAGCGAATCGGGGCTGGATGCCCGGATTGAAAATATTCTGGACGGCCTGAATAGCGGCGACGTGGCCGCCTTGGCCAAGGTCGGCCGGCAGATCCGGGATTTGATTCGACTCACTGCGTTCCCCGCCGGTTTCGAGGAGGAAATTCGTGCCGCGTACTCCCGTCTGACGGAAGAACATGGCGGGGATGTGTCGTGGGCCGTGCGGTCGAGCGCCACGGCAGAGGACTTGCCGGATGCATCCTTCGCCGGGCAGCAGGAGACCTTCCTGAACATCCGGGGCATCGACAACATCCTCCTGGCGATCAAGGACGTCTTTGCCTCGCTCTACAACGACCGGGCCATCGCCTACCGGGTACACCATGGATTCACACATTCCGAGGTCGCGCTTTCGGCTGGTGTTCAGCGCATGGTCCGCTCCGACGTCGGCGCATCCGGTGTCATGTTCACCATGGATACCGAAACCGGATTCAACGACGCCGTCTTCATCACCTCCTCCTACGGGCTCGGCGAAGCAGTGGTGCAGGGCGCTGTGAACCCGGACGAGTTCTACGTACACAAACCCGCCCTGGCCGCGGGCCGGCCTGCAGTCCTGAAACGGGGGCTGGGGGAGAAGGCCGTGCAAATGGTCTACACCGACTCCCGTGAGGTTGGCCGGACCGTGGACTACGTCCCTGTCCCGCAGGACCTCAGGAGCCGTTTCAGCCTGACCGATGCCGAGGTGGAGCAGCTCGCCCGGCACGCCCTGGCCATCGAAGCACACTACGGCCGTCCCATGGATATTGAGTGGGGCAAGGACGGCCTGGACGGGGAACTGTACATCCTGCAGGCACGCCCCGAAACGGTCGAGTCCCGCAAGGCCGCCGGCAGCGTTTCCCGTTACACGCTGACCGAGCGTTCCACTGTTTTGGTGGAGGGCCGGGCCATTGGCCAGCGCATCGGCGCCGGGCAGGTACGGGTGCTGTCCTCGATTGACCAGATGGCCTCCTTCCAGGAAGGCGACGTGCTGGTGGCGAACATGACGGACCCGGACTGGGAACCGATCATGAAGAAGGCCGCCGCGATCGTGACCGACCGTGGCGGACGTACCTGCCACGCGGCCATCATCGCCCGGGAACTCGGCATTCCCGCCGTCGTCGGCACCGGCTACGCCAGCCAGATCCTCAAGGACGGCACCCCGGTCACGGTGTCCTGCGCCGAAGGTGAGGCCGGGCTCGTGTACGAGGGGTTGCTGGAGTACACGCTGCAGGAAACCAGCCTGGAGACCATGCCGGAAGCGCCGGTAAAGATCATGATGAACGTCGGCACCCCGGAACAGGCCTTCAGCTTCGCCCGGCTCCCACACCACGGCGTCGGCCTGGCACGCCTGGAATTCATCATCAACCGCCAGATCGGCATCCACCCCAACGCCCTGCTGGCGGTGGCCGGTGAGCTTGAGCGTCCCGCGGCGCTCGATGACTACACCGTGCGGCAGATCCGGGAAAAAACCGCAGCCTACGACGGTCCCCGGGATTACTACGTCCGGCGCCTGGCCGAGGGCATCTCGACCATCGCCGCGGCCTTTGCACCGGAACCGGTGATCATCCGGTTCTCGGACTTCAAGTCCAACGAGTACGCCAACCTCCTGGGCGGGCCGGCCTTCGAACCGGAGGAAGAGAACCCGATGATCGGGTACCGGGGCGCCTCCCGGTACCTCTCCGAGTCGTTCCGGCAGGCCTTTGAGCTGGAATGCGAAGCCCTGAAGTACGTCCGCAACGAGATGGGCCTGACCAACATCAAGCTCATGATCCCGTTCGTGCGCACCCTCGATGAGGCCAAGGGCGTCACCGACCTGCTCGCCGCGAACGGGCTGCGCCGCGGCGAGAACGGACTGGAGATCGTGATGATGTGCGAACTGCCCGCCAACGCCCTCCTGGCCGATGAGTTCCTGGAATACTTCGACGGGTTCTCCATCGGTTCCAACGACCTGACCCAGCTCACCCTGGGACTGGACCGCGACTCCGCGCTGGTCGCCGACGGGTTCGATGAACGCAATCCAGCCGTGACCAGGCTCCTGGAACTGGCCATCACCGCGTGCCGGGCCAAGGGCCGGTACGTCGGCATCTGCGGCCAAGGCCCCAGCGACCACCCGGACTTCGCCGAATGGCTCCTGGCCCAGGGCATCAGCTCCATCTCGCTGAACCCTGATGCCGTGACCGAGACCTGGCTGCGGCTCGCACGCACGGGCAGCCGCACCGCCTTCTAAATGGCCAACCAGCCCGCTGTGGGGGCGGACGGCGCTCCCGCCCCCACAGTGTTTTTCCTCTCCGACAGCACCGGCATCACCGCCGAAACCCTCGGCAACACCCTGCTCACCCAATTCCCCGCCCAACGGCTGGAGCGGCGGACGATCCCGTTTATCACCACCGTCGAGCAGGCACGCGACGTCGTGGCCACCATCGACCGGGTCGCTGCCTCCGGGCCCCGTCCGCTCGT
This sequence comes from Arthrobacter sp. NPDC056691, assembly GCF_042791415.1. NCBI lineage: Bacteria > Bacillati > Actinomycetota > Actinomycetes > Micrococcales > Micrococcaceae > Arthrobacter > Arthrobacter sp. NPDC056691. Next base: position 38,527 of record NZ_JBHTXX010000011.1, on the reverse strand, counting down.
TTTTTCAACGACCGTCAGCCCCGACGTCCGTTCTGTCTTGGCCCAAAGCGCCGGGCACTTCTTCGACCTGTTCGGCGCCCACGTCAGCCAGCTTGAGCAAGCGCTCGATTCCCCGGCCAACGGCCTGCCCGGCCAGGCACACGGCGTCGGCGACCAGGTGCGATATCAGTCAAGGATGGCAGCCGTTGAATACGCGATTGAACACGACGACGGCCAATCCCTCCGCGCGCTGGAACGGGCCGAACTGATCCTCATCGCCCCGTCCCGCTGCGGCAAAACACCGACCACCATGTACCTGGCCCTCCAGCACGGCATCCTGGCCGCCAACTTCCCCCTCGTGGAAGAAGACTTCGACACCATGGCCCTGCCCAAACCCCTGCTGCCGTTTGCGAGCAAATGTTTCGGCCTCACGTCCCAGCCGGTCAGGCTCAGCCAGATCCGCCAGGAACGCCGCCCCAACAGCAGCTATGCATCACTGCCCCAATGCACCTACGAACTGCGAAACGCAGAGGACATGTACCGGGCCAACAACATCCCCTACGTGAACTCCGCGTGCATGTCAGTCGAAGAAATCTCCGCCACAGTTCTCCAACGCATGCAACTTCACCACTGAAGACCTGACGCTTCAAAGCTCAACGCACGATTTGATGCGTGATTCTCCCGTCGAACGTCAACGGAGGCAACTGGCATGCACGGGTGTCTGCCCCAGCCGGCGATGCATTGGGTGGTAGTGGGTGTGATAGGCCTCCATCACTACGTGGTCCGCAGTCGCGGCGACCGATGCGACCTTCACCGCCGCTGCAGAGTTGCTGGCGAACGGCTTTTCGCACAGTAGGTGCTTGCCCGCGTTAATGGCGGCAATCGTCCATGCCGCATGCAGGGCCGCAGGCAACGGGACATAGACTGCGTCGATATCCGGGTCAGCCAGGAGGGACTCGTAAGAGGGATGGACCCGGCGGATACCGTGCTTGTCTGCGTATGCCCGCGCCCGGTGAGGGTCGCGGGCCGCGATAGCAGCCACTTGCACTCCGTCCACTTGGCGCGCCGGCACCAACAGCGCCTCTTCGGCTATTCGCGCAGCACCAAAAATCCCAATGCGGATATCCTGTTTCTGAAGTAATTACAGCCCTCGCAAGGGAATCCGGACTCCTGGAGTCAAAACTCGATCTACGTTGTTGCCCGCTGGATGAGGTCCATCTGGACCTCGATCATGTCTTCGCTGACGCTTTGTTTGACCAGCCGCTGGAGCACTGGCAGGAGTGAGGCCTGGGCGACGATCGCCGGGTCATATCCCATGGTGGTCAGAGGGGGGACGGTCAGCCGCGACATTGGAGTGTTGTCCATACCGATAAGAGCGATGTCATTCGGAATTTTCCACTCCTTCTCCGTGGCCGCAAAGAGGAGCGCAGTTGCCACGTCATCGTTATAGCAGGCTACGGCGAAACCCGGGCTTGCCAGTTCCTCCAGAGCAGATCGTGCGTCTTGAGGGGTGATGTCCAAGTGCAGGATGCGCGGTTCCTCCAGTCCGTTCAATCGGCATTCTTCGACAAAGGTCCGTTCACGGGGGCCACCGAATGGATCGCTGCGGGCATCACGCAGATGCGCGTAGGCAAGTTTCCGGTAGCCACGTCCGATCAAGTGCCGGGCCTGCAGCATTCCGATCTTGGCGTTGACGTCGGCGTTTTCGGATTCATCGGGCTCAATCAATTCAACACCCCGCCGCTTAAGCAGCTCCCGCTGCCCGCACGGCAACGCAGTGAGAGTAAGGACCGCCCGCGGCTTCATACCAACAACGAGCCGGTCCAGAGAAGCCTCTGTACGGGTGGACAGACGCAGAACCAGTGTGAGCCCTCGACTCGATAACTCCTCGGTAAGCAGCCCATAGATGTCCTGAAGGTTGCGACCAAACGTAGTATCGGGGATCAGCGCGATCACGATGTCACTCGAACCGCGGGCAAGCGTTCGGCCTGCCACCGACGGCTCGTAGCCCAGTTCGGCTACGGCTTCCGCTACTCGCGCTCGGGTTTCGTCCGAGAAGTACTCTGCGCGGCCATTGAGGATCTGGCTCACGGTGGAGCGCGAAACGCCGGCACGTGTCGCCACATCCTGACTTGTTGAGATCACCTCAGCCGCCTTTCCTGCATTCTGGTCATCTCCATCATACCCTTGACGCGCGACAATAAGGCTTTCCTCCGTCCTCGGTCGGGGGGAGTGCGCTTTTTGACGTGCCGCCCCCGTGGGATCCAGCGCGAAATTATCAACTGATCCCCCTCCGAGGCACTGTCGGCAAGGTCTATTGACGCGCGTCAACAATCGTGCTTTTCTTATTGACGCGCGTCAACACCACGAAGACAACGAAGTTTAAGGAGTGCCATGTCAAGGGACCTATTCAATGAAGGATGGGCCGTCCGCACTAAGGTGAGCGCCTTCGCAGAGCTGAGCGGCGCCGACTCTGAGTGGGCGGACGTTACTCTTCCGCACGACGCACTGATTTCGACGGAGCGCTACGGCGACGCACCCAGCGGAGCGGCCGGCGGCTATTTCCCCAGCGGCGCTTTTGAGTACCGCAAGACTCTTACCGTGGATGAGGCGGACCTGGGAAAGGTCTTTATCCTGGAATTCGACGGCGTCTACCGGGACGCGATGGTTTACGTCAACGGCGCACTGGTTGGCCAGCATGCCTTCGGCTATTCACGATTTACCGTGCGGATCGACCCTTTCCTCCGGTTTGGGTCTCCCAACGAGATCAGGGTGGCATGCAGGGCGCATCAGGACAGCCGCTGGTACACCGGCGCTGGCATCTACCGGGACGTGCATCTGATCGTCAAAGAGCCTGTCCACATCGCCGTCGACGGAGTCCGGATTACAACCGACGATCTGGACAGCGGCCGGGCAATCGTTGAAGTCGCTGCCGAGATTACCAACTCGGGCGCGGTCACGACCACCGTCGACCTTAGGTCATCTGTCAATGAGGAGGGGATTGCGGAGGTAGCCAGCGACGTTTCACCCATCACCCTTCTTCCGGGCGCATCAGCAGTGGTCCGGCACCGGCTGTACGTCGACAATCCGGCGCTGTGGAGTGTAGACCTGCCATCGCTGTACACCTGCGTTCTGCAGATCCGAGACGGCGGCCGTGTTATCGACAAGGAGAGCATTCAATTCGGCATTCGCCGTATTCAGGTGGACCCCAAACAAGGGCTGCGGATCAACGGCGAGGCGGTAAATCTTCGAGGCGCCTGCGTGCATCATGACAACGGACCTCTGGGTGCAGCCACCATCGCTGCAGCAGAGGAGCGCAGGGTGCGTCTGTTGAAGGAAGCCGGATTCAACGCGATCCGAAGCTCGCACAACCCAGCCAGTTCGGCATTGCTCGACGCGTGTGACCGTCTGGGAATGCTTGTTATCGATGAGGCGTTCGACATCTGGACCTCAAGCAAATCTGATTTTGATTACGCCAGCGATTTCGTTCTGTGGTGGGAACGTGACTTGGAAGCGTTGGTCGCCAAGGACGTCAACCATCCCAGCGTGATCATGTACTCGATAGGCAATGAGATCCCGGAGACCGGTGCCCGCGACGGTGGGATCTGGAGCCGGCGTCTGGCCGAAAAGATCCGATCTATCGACCGGAGCCGGCCCATTACCAACGGCGTCAATGGGTTCGTGTCGAGCCTGGACATGGTGCTTGCAGGGATGAAGCAGCAAGCTGGGTCTGACGGGCCTGGGGCTGGTGTGAACGGAATGATGACTCAGGTGGGGGACATGATGAACATGATTTCCGCCTCCGAGATGGTGAGCGAAAGGACCGCGGAATCCTTTTCCGTGCTCGATGTCGCAGGGATGAACTATGGTGACGGCCGCTACGTCCTGGACAAGACGCTGTTCCCGAACAGGGTCATCGCCGGTACCGAGACTTTCCCGGGCCAAATAGCCAAGAACTGGGACCTCGTCAAGGCCAACAAGCACGTAATTGGGGACTTCGCCTGGACGGGCTGGGATTATCTCGGCGAAGCCGGGCTCGGCTCTGTCGGCTACGCGGACGACTCCGGGAGTTCCGCGATGGTCGCCCGGCCATATCCCTGGCTATCCGCCTGGACCGGGGACATCGACATCACGGGCGAGAGGCGCCCGGCGTCCTACTACCGCGAGGTCGTTTTCGGGCTTCGCTCCAGTCCCTACATTGCCGTCCAACGGCCCGAGTTCCACGGTCGCGTTCCCCTTACGACGCCTTGGTCCTGGAGCGACGCTATTGGGAGCTGGACTTGGGAAGGGTTTGAGGGACGGCCAGTCCATGTGGAGGTCTACTCGGACGCCGAGGAGGTCGAACTCGTTCTTAACGGCAGGTCGGTGGGGAGGGTATCTGTTGGATCTGACCTGGCGTTCCGGGCGGACTTTGAACTCACCTACGAACCCGGCCAGCTCACCGCGATCGCCTTTTCAGGCGGCAAGGAGCAGTCCCGGACAAGTTTGAACAGCGCAGCCGAGTCCCTGCAACTCCAGGCCCATGCTGACCGCGATGTCCTGAATTCGGGCACGGGAGACCTGGCCTTCGTCCGCATTGCCCTCACGGACAACGGCGGCGTTGCTCACACCGGCAGGGACCGTACGGTCACGGTCATGGTCAGTGGAGCGGGGGTGCTTCAGGCGATCGGTAGTGCCAACCCGGCGACGGATGAGAACTTCGCAGGTCCCAACAGAACCAGCTTCGACGGGCGTGCCCTCGCCATCATTCGCCCGATCGGAGAAGGACCTATCGATGTGGCCATTGATGCTGACGGCTGCCAGACGGTCACGCTCCAGCTAATGTCCGTTGCCCGCGTACCGCGCGATGACCGGATGCTCGTTTCCTAAACCCCGCCTACCGCACAGCCCCCACCAATCCACCGATAACCCGCGCTCAACTAATCCATCAATAACCAAAGCTCAAGACAACGGAGTCATCCATGAAAAACAATGACATTCCCCCGACGACCGCTACGCTCAGTGGCGGTCCGGCTGAGGCAGAAGAAGAACGCACTCTTCTGACGCAACCCAAAGAAGCCAATGACCTGCCCAAGGTAGGGGCGAAGTACATCTGGTTCATCCTCCTGGGTCTGTTCGGTGCCTACATCGCTCTGGTTACGCCCATGGCCCTGTCCCTGGCTATCCGCATTAAGGAACTTGCACCGAACAACGAGGAGTACCTCGGCTATATCATCGGCTCGGCCGCGGTTATCTCCCTGTTTTCCGGCCCCATCGCCGGAGTACTGAGCGACCGCACCTGCACCCGCTTTGGCCGCCGGCGCCCCTGGCTGGTCGGCGGCGCCATTCTTGGCACCCTGGGCCTGTTTGTCATCGCCACCTCACCCAACTTGTGGATCGTCGCTGTTGGCTGGGTGATCACAACCCTGGGCTGGAACACCGTGATCGGCAACTTCACAAACTCACAGGCTGACCGGCTCCCGGAGTCCCAGCGCGGAAAAGTCGGCGGGCTCGTCGGATTCATCACCATGGCGGCTCCCGTCGCTGGCTCGATCCTCGGCGGCATGCTCGCCACTGACGCCGTGCTGCTTTTCATGGTCCCTGGCGTGATCGGCGTGATCCTCGTTCTCCTGTTCGCCTTCGTCGTCCGCGAAGAAGACAGCCGGGGACGGATCTTCACTGACAAGCTTGACCTGCGCCTTGTTCTGTCCAAATTCGCCTACAACCCCCGCCAGTACCCGGACTTCTCATGGAACTGGCTCGGACGGTTCCTGTTCTACTTCGGTCTAACACTCAACTCCACCTTCACTGCGTTCTACTTCGCGCAGCGGCTGAACCTAGAGGTCACCCAGATCGGCGGACTGGTCGCCGTTGCGGGTCTCCTCGGCGTAGCAGCTGTGATCGCCGGATCAATTGGCGGCGGTTTCCTGTCCGACAGGCTGCGCAAGCGTAAGTCATTCGTTCTGACTTCGGGCGCGATGTTCTCTGTTGGGGCCGTCATCATGGCCCTGTCTGACAACCTCCCGATGCTCCTGGTCGGTTCGGCGATCACCAACCTGGGCTTGGGCATATTCTCTGCCGTTGACCAGGCGCTGGTACTGGACGTACTCCCGGAAAGAGATACTGACGCTGGCCGGTTTGTAGGTATCAACGGGCTTGCCAATTCCCTTGCCCAGTCCGCCGCACCTCTGGTCGCTCCGCTGATCCTGGGGATCGGAGCGACCTCCGCAGCAGAAAAGAGCTACTCGCTGCTCTACTTCACCGCGGCCGCTTTCACCGTCGGCGGCGGCCTGGTCGTCCTGAAAGTCAAAGCCGTCCGCTGACCTGCCCACCGGCCCGCCTAGGCTAAGCGCCGTGTCTCATCCTGTGGGCCGCCGCCCCTATCACGAGGAATCACATGAACACCATTGATGTCACCGCCCTGACACTGGAGCAGAAAGCATCCCTGTTGACCGGAGCTGGTTTCTGGTCGACCACAGCAATCCCTGAACACCACGTCATGCCGATCACGTTTGCTGATGGTCCCCATGGTGTACGCCGTCAGAAGCACGGGATGGACCACCTCGGCCTGTACCACAGCGAGCGGGCCACATGCTTCCCGCCTGCCGTGGGCGTCGGATCCAGCTGGAGCGTGGACGTCGCTGCGCGGATTGGGGCGGCCCTGGCACGGGAAGCGCGCGCCCTGGGCGTCGACGTTCTGCTTGGTCCGGGCGTGAACATCAAGCGGTCCCCCCTGGGAGGGAGGAACTTCGAGTACTACTCGGAGGACCCGCTGTTGTCCGGAGTACTGGCCAGCGCATACGTGAACTCCTTGCAAGATCAGGGGGTCGGAGCCTCCCTGAAGCACTTCGCTGCCAATGACCAGGAGACCGAACGGATGGTCATCAGTTCCGATGTCGATGACCGGACGCTCCGGGAGGTTCACCTGTCTGCCTTCGAAAGGGTCGTGACCGACGCACAACCTGCCACCGTCATGTGCTCGTATAACAAAGTCAACGGCGTCCACGCTTCCGAGAACCGGTGGCTTCTTAATGACGTTCTCCGTACCGAGTGGGGATACGCGGGCGCCGTGATCTCCGACTGGGGCGCTGTGCGCACCAGACCGGCCGCGGTCAACGCCGGCCTGGATCTAGCCATGCCCGGCTCTGGGGAATACTCCACCGAATCCTTGATCAAAGCCGTGAAAGCCGGCGAGGTGCACGAATCAACCATCGATGCCGCAGTGGAACGAGTGCTCGGACTCGCCGCCTTCACCGAGGCTGGCTCGGCCGAGCCTGACCTGAACGCCCACCACGAACTCGCCCGTGAACTTGCCACCGAATGCGCCGTGCTGCTGAAGAACACGGACAACGTCCTGCCGCTGACGGCCAAGTCCCTGCTGGTGGTCGGCGAGTTCGCGACAACACCGCGCTACCAGGGCGGCGGCAGCTCACATGTCAACGCCACCCAGGTCGATGTCCCGCTTGAGCAGCTGAAAATTCTTGCAACAGCCAGCGGCGCAACGGTCAACTACTCTGCGGGCTTCAGCCTGCAGCATGCTGATGAAGAATCGCTTCGCGATTCAGCTGTCGCAGCAGCCAGGCTCGTCGACGTTGCCGTTATCTTTGCCGGCAACCCCGAAGAAGAAGAATCCGAGGGCTTCGACCGTACCCGGCTGGAACTTCCGGCCGCACAGGTAAAACTGATCCAGGCTGTGGCGGCCGCTGCGCCGCACACGGTCGTCGTGCTGGCCAACGGCGGCGTCGTTTCCCTGGAGGACTGGCACGATGATGTCGATGCGATCCTTGAGGGTTTCCTTCTTGGCCAAGGTGGCGGCAAGGCGGTCGCCGACCTGCTCTTTGGGCTGGAAAGTCCGTCAGGCAGGCTGGCCGAGACCATCCCTTACCGGCTCAAGGACACCCCCACCTACCTCTCCTTCCCCGGTGAGCAGGAACATGTCCGGTACACCGAAGGTGTCATGGTCGGCTACCGCTACTACGAAACGGTGGAACAGGCCGTCCGCTACCCGTTCGGCCACGGACTGAGCTACACCACCTTCGACGTGTCCGACCTTCATGCCGAAGCCACCGGACCCGACGCCATCTCGGCCACCGTCACCGTCTCCAACACCGGTGATGTCGCTGCCAAACACGTGGTGCAGGTGTACGTGGCCACCAATGCCGGACCGGTCCTGAGGCCCGAGCGGACCCTCGCCGCCTTCACCAAGGTAACGCTCCAGCCCGGTGAAACACAGACAGTCCGGCTGCACCTTGACCGGCGGGTTCTGCGGTACTGGGACATCTCCCTTTCCCGCTGGGTCGTCCCTACAGGAAACTACACCGTCCAGGTGGCAGAGAACGCCTCGGACGTGCTGCTACAGCAGGACGTCCAGCTCGACGGCGACGAGTTGCCGCCGGTGCTTTCGCTTCAATCCGACGTGGCAGAGTGGCTCACCCACCCTGTGGCCGGGCCTCCGCTCCGCGATCGGCTGAACCCGATCATGGCTGCGTCAGGCCAACGACTCGACGATGACAGCGACGGCACCAAAATGATGCTGTCCCTGCCGATGAACCAGATCCTCAGCATCCTTGGGGGCGCGATCGACGCGGACTGGCTTGTCTCATTGCTTAGCCAGCCGGCCGAACCCGCCCCAGCCACCGCATAGCCCCCTCGAAAGTAGCTCCCATGAACGAAACACACTCCTCCTCGGCAGCAATCTGCAATCCGGTGGATATTGCTTACCGGTTCCAGGACCTGCGCCCGCTTGGCGAGGAACGGTCAGTCCACCGTGAGGCGGCCGATCCGTCGGTGGTGCGCTTCCGCGGCCGCTATTTCCTCTTTGCTTCCATGGCGGGAGGATTTTGGCACTCCGAGAATCTCAGGACCTGGCAGTACAGGGCAACCGACAAGCTGCCGCCGATGGACTATGCACCGGATGTGCGTGAAATCAATGGCACCCTCTACATCTCCGCTTCCAGGACCACAGAGAGCCCCTTCTACCGGAGCGCGAACCCGCTGGACGATGACTTCGAAGAGGTCAACTCCGGCTTCCCCTTCTGGGACCCGCATCTTTTCCAGGACGATGACGGCAAGGCCTACTTCTACTGGGGATGCTCCAACAACGAGCCGATCTCAGGTGCCCGGATCGACCCAAGCACTATGGACATCATCGGCGAGACGGTGCCGCTCATCAGTGGCGACCCGGTCCGGCATGGATGGGAGCAGATCGGCGAGGACTACATCAAGGCCGAGCCGAGGACCGAACGGGAAAAGTTCATGGCTCAGTACCTCGGTGACGCGCCGTTCATAGAAGGTGCATGGATGATGCGGCACGCCGGCACCTACTACCTGCAGTATGCGGGTCCCGGGACGGAATGGAACACCTACGCTGACGGCTACTACACCGGGGACGGGCCGCTTGGGCCGTTCAGCTACTCACCGCACAGCCCGTTCTCTTCCAAACCCGGCGGTTTCATCACTGGCGCCGGCCACGGGAGCACATTTCAGGATGAACATGGGAACTGGTGGCACGCATCAACTATGCGTATCTCCGTCCACCACCAGTTCGAGCGTCGCGTTGGCATGTTTCCGGCAGGCTTCGACGAGGACGGCGTTCTGTACTGCAACCAGAACTTCGGCGACTACCCCATGCTGGTGCCAACGCGCAGAATCGACCCGTGGACTGAAACGTTCCCGGGCTGGATGCTGCAGTCACTCCGGGCCGGAGCCACCGCATCATCCGCGCTCCCGGGTCACGAGCCTGCGCTTAGCGTGGACGAGGACATCCGTACCTGGTGGGTCGCCGGCACACCTACGGCGGGGGAGTGGCTCCAACTGGATCTGCGCACCGAGCGGACAATCCACGCCATCCAAGTCAACCTCGCCGACCACGAGCTTGCCGGCATCGCACCGGAACGCACCGATGGACAGCAGTTCCCGGGAGAGTACCGGGCTCTCTACCCAGGCTCGCAACCGACCGAATTCGTGATCGAACTTTCCACCGACGGAGAGCATTGGGACATCGCCGTCGACACCAGAGCGACCGGGGCAGAGTCACCTCACGCGTTTGAAGTACTCGAGACACCCAGGCGGGCCAGGTACGTGCGCCTGACGGCAGACCGGATGCCCTTCGGGGGCCCTGTCGCGGTCAGCGGACTGCGCGTGTTCGGCGTCGGCGACGGCGTTCCGCCGCCCGCCGTCGCTCCAAAGGCAAACCGCACCGGCGACCTCACGGCACGGATCGAGTGGCCAGCCAGCGAGACGGCGCACGGCTACAACGTCAGATACGGCATCGCGCCGGACAAGCTCTACCACAGTTGGCTCATCTACGAGCAGACTAACCTGGACCTGCGGAACCTCAATGCCGGTTCCAGCTACTGGATTGCAGTGGACGCATTCAATGAAAACGGCGTTACGCCCGGCCATGTCACCGCCGTGCGCGGCGCTCTGACCAGAACGATTTGAAGGGGTACAACATGAGCGGATTTAAGCCCGATTTTCTGTGGGGCGCGTCCACGTCCCCACACCAGGTCGAGGGGAATAACGTCAACAGCGACTGGTGGGCCCGAGAAGGGCTCATCCCCGGCATGCAGCTCAGCGGAGATGCGAACGACAGCTACCACCGCTACCGCGAGGATATGTCACTGCTCGCAGATGCAGGCCTGAACTCCTACCGGTTCGGCATTGAATGGGCCCGGATCGAGACGCGTCCAGGAGTATTCTCCTCAGCACTGCTGAAGCACTACCGCAGAATGATCGACACAGCCCTCGAACTCGGGCTGAAACCAGTGATCACCCTTCACCACTTCAGCTCACCGCGCTGGTTCGCGGACGAGGGCGGCTGGAGCACACCCAAGGCTGCGGAACGCTTTGCAGAGTATGCCAAAGTGGCGTCAACCATCCTCGGCGGCGTTGGCCATATCGTCACAATCAACGAACCCAACATGCTTGCCATGATGCTCAACCTCGAAGCCGCCGCCCGACGCGGCGATCTGGACGAATGGCAAAGCCCAACGATTGAGAACCAAGGCGTCGGCCAGTGGGAACAGCCGCCGCTGCCCGTTCCGTTGCCTGAGGACGGCAAGCACATCATCGAGGCTCACCACGCGGCCCGTGAAGAACTCCGTCAGAACACTGACGCTCAGATCGGGTGGAGCGTCGCGAACCAGGCCTTCACCGCCGCACCGGGCGGCGAGGAGCGGCTGCGGGACGTTCAATGGGCCTTCGAGGATCTCTACCTCGAAGCGGCCCGTGGGGACGACTTCATTGGCGTGCAGTCATATACAACACAGCAGGTCGACGCCGACGGGCTGGTGCCCCATCCGCCGCATCCGGACAACACGATGATCGGTACGGCGTACCGGCCGGATGCACTGGCGATGACTGTGCGGCGCGCCGCGGATGTAGCCGGAACTCCTGTACTGGTAACAGAGAACGGCATCGCCACCCCGGATGACGAACGACGTATCGCCTACACGCACGAGGCGCTCCGAGCCTTGTCCACTGTGATTGAAGCCGGAGTGGATGTCCGTGGCTACCTGCACTGGAGCCTGCTTGATAACTATGAGTGGGGGCACTGGGAGCCGACGTTCGGTCTGGTGGCGGTCGATCGGGACACCTTTGAACGCCGTCCCAAGAGGAGCCTTGGCTGGCTCGGCGCCGTCGCGCGTTCTCACGGGGCTTCGCTCAATGCGCCGCTGGCGCAGGCGGTGACCCAAGGATGAGAACACAGGCCTCACAAGTGAGGAATCACGCCATGGACGGTCTGGAGGGCAAAGTGATCGTTTTCGCCGGAGCGGGCGGTATCGCGGCAAGCGCTGCGCGCTTCCTTGGCGGCGGGGGAGCGGCCGTGGTCGTCGGAGATATGGCAATGGCCTCAGCCGAGCGCTCCGTGGACGCAGCCACCACTGCAGGCGGAGAGGGGCTGGCGTTGCGTACCGATATTTCCAACGGCGCTGACGTCGCTGCGCTCATCGATGCTGCCATCAGCCGCTATGGACGTATTGATGGCCTCTTCAACGTGGCTGCAAATATCTCTCCAGCCGAGACTGTGAAAGACACCAACGTCGTCGACATCGACCTCGCAGCCTGGCAACGCAGCATCGAAGTAAACCTCACCGGGTATTTGCTGACGCTCCGGCACGCCCTTCCTCAGATGATTGCAGGAGGTGGCGGGTCTGTAGTGAACACGATGTCCGGCGCAGTCTATGCCGGTATGGAAGACAAAGTCGCCTACTCCGTCACGAAAGCCGGCATTGGGGCGCTGACCCGGCATGTCGCCCGCAAATACGGCAAAGAACGGATCAGGGCCAACGGGGTCGCCCCTGGGATGGTGCTCACGGAGCAGACACTGCTGAACCTGCCCGAGTCTTACCAGGATCTCATCCTGCAGACGACACCTTCGTTCCGGCACGGACAGCCGGACGATATCGGGGCCACGGTGGCGTTCCTGATGTCGGATCTGTCCGAGTGGATCACCGGACAGATCTACTGCATTGACGGCGGGACGACCATGCGGAACTGAGTCAGAGAAGGCAGCAACCCCATCCCCGCGGCCGACCGCCACAACTCACCAAACCGAAAGCGCGATATGCACAACCCGACCCAGCGAGACACGTTGGAACCCGCCCGGTTCCTCAACCCTGAACGATCCGACCGGCCCGGAATGCGGTGGTGGTGGCAGAGCCCCGTCCCTCCCGAAGAACTTGTGAGAGAACTCAGAGCTATTGCTGAGGTTGGTTTCGGCGAGGTGGAGATCGCGTTCTCCCCGGGGTTCTGGGCCGATGAAGCCCAACGGGAAGCCCTTGAAGCCGTTCTCGCCGAAGCCGAAATCCTTGACGTCGGGGTAGCAATGACGCTGGGCGCAGCATGGCCCCTGCAGACACCCAACACCGCAAAGGGCAGTTCCCATGCAGCACAGGAACTCCAATACGGGGTCACATTCCTCACGAACCGCTCGGTGGGAACAATCGAACTCCCAGCGCCATTTGACGACCCGGACAGTTCACGGCCCTCACGCTTGGTCGCAGTCACAGCAGCCCGCGTGGTTAACCGCGGCCCCGGCCCTAAGCTGGTGACAATCCAGGACTGGACCGGGCCGCGGGCCGTGATCGAAAACCCGACCGCACCCACGATCCTCGATTCCCGGTCCCTCGTCGACATAACAGGCGAGGTGGAAGAGGGGACTGTCCGCTGGGCGCCTCCTCACCCGGACCAGGAATGGGCACTCTTCGCGTACTGGATGCGAGACACGGAACAGGGTGTCACCAGCTTCATCGACCGTGCCGCCGCCGTCGCCGCCACGGAGTATCTCGATGAGCACCAAATCGGAGAGTCCAACGCTGCCCTACTGAGGAAATCAGGGACAGAACTGTTCGAAGACTCGCTCGAACTGAACGCGGACTCGCTCTTTTGGACCCCTGATTTCGTCCAGCGGTTCCGCGACTTCCACGGTTACGACCCCACTCCCTATCTGCCAGTTCTTTTCGCCCACGGGATGTGCCGGTATTGGGTTCCCAGCGAGGAGCCGGTTGCCGACTTCGACCTGGAAACTGGTGTCGGGTCCAGGATCCGGACCGACTACTACCGCCTGCTCACCGAGCTCTACATCAGCGACCACCTGCTCGTACTTCAAAAGTGGTCCGATCAGTACGGCCTGAGGCACAAAGCCCAAGTGGCTTATGGGCAGAACCTGGAGCCGGTCCGCAGCAACCGCGAGTTCGTCATCCACGGAGGCCGTGCCGAAGCGGAGTCCCTTAACTCAGGCGACCGGATTCCGGTGAACCGCGACCAGCACAGCTGGCGTTTCGCCCTGGACTGGCAGCGGTCCTTAGTCGGCGGCGTGCACCAGGGCGGTGAGACCCGGATCAGCACCGAACTCGGCGCCCAGTTCATGGCGGGGTACTCGTTTACCCTGGGTGACTACAAGCAAATGCTCGATAAGGAATGGGCCACAGGCATCACCAAACCCTTCGTCCATGGCTTCGGCAGCCAGGAAGAAGACGCAGACTGGCCGACTCAAAACCGCTTCAGGCACTACATCTCCGACAGCTGGAACGACCGGAACTTCCCCGAATGGCCGAACTGGCGGGCACTGACCGACTACTGGGCACGGGGGACAGTCGTCCTGGAAACGGGAACCCCCCGCACTGACATCGCCATCTATCGGGAAGGTTTCCTCACGACCGCCGCCCGGGGGACACCCGAGCTGGAACTCACGACCCCCGAACGGCTCGTGGACGCCGAAGCCCTGGAAGAGGCAGGCTTCACCTTCCAATTCCTGGACCCGACAGGTTTGGCGGACCCCGGTGCCCTTGGTGACGGGGGAGCGCTGTACCCGCAGGGTCCCCAGTATCGCGCAGTTATTGTTGATGAACGGGCAATCGCAGCGGAAGCCGCGGAGGCCCTCGTCCGTGCGGCGGGACACGGCCTGCGGGTAGTGGTTGTGGGCACGCCACCCCATCAGGACTCCGGATTCGCGCAGGGCAAGGCGGGGAACGAGCGGGTCCGCCAGGCAATGGATCGCCTGCTGGCGCTGCCTTCCGTTGCCCGAGCCCAGCAGATGTCGGACACCGCCCAGGCGTTGAACGACCTCGGGCTTGCCGCCCGGGTCACAGTTCAGGGCCAGCAACTGTTGACCCAGCTCCGAGAGACCCCAGACGGCAAACTGCTCTTGGTGTACAACACACTTTCCCGCCCTGTTACCGCGCAGATCAGCATCGAAGGTGAGGGGTTGCTGGCCGAACTCGACCTGTGGGTGGGGAGCACGTCTGCTATCCCAGCCGAAACCAGCGAAGGGAGAACCACAACTGAGCTGAAGCTGCATCCGCTTGGGCTTCGGGTTCTCCAGCTGTCCACCGCGGGAACGCCTCAGTCCACTCAGAGGGCGCAGGAATGGACTGAACTGCCTACCAGGGACTGGAGTCTTAAAGTGCGCGGCCACGGTTCCTCGGACCAAGCAGACACCTATCTGGCGAACCAGGGCCCGGCTGACTGGCGGGAGATCGAAGCATTGCAGGCGGCCTCCGGCATAGGCCTTTACTCGGTGGCCGTGGAGGTCAACGAAGGAAAGCACTTCGCTGTCGACCTTGGCGACCTAGCCGGGTCAGCGACCATCCGCGTGGGCGGCCGTGAATTCGGTCCCGCCCTTGTCTCAGGCACCGTTATTGATCTGGAAGATTCACTTGCCGCTGCTTCTCATGTCCAAATCGAGCTGCGAACATCACTGCGGAACGCTGTCATCGCCAGCGGCCTGCTCGACGCGAGCTACTCGGAAACCCGGGCGACAGGACTAATCGGGCCGGTCCGATTTCTCGCCGCAGCCGACTAAGCAACCGCCACATCCGCACTGAAAATGGGATAAAAGGAAAACCCCAGCGGGTTCCAAAGGATGTTGTTCACCTTTGGAACCCGCTGGGGTTTTGGCTCAACCGCAGTCACAAGCCCTTGAACGGAGCCCTACCAGAGCGAACCGGCGCCTTCAGCTGACCGGGATGCCCAGTAGCCGCCATCAACGGCGATATCAGCTCCGTTGATGTACGAAGCCCTGGCACTATTAAGGAACAACAGCGGCTGCACCTGCTCCTCTACGCCGGAACGACGCCCGCTGGGATATTCAGTAGCGGCAAGCAGTTCCGGCGGGAACACTTTTTCGCTGACCTCCATCAGCGGCGTCTGAACCGCACCGGGGCTGGTTGAATTCATTCGGACACCCCTGGCGATGAGGGTCGTTGACTGCTGCAATGTCCACACATTCAAGGCTTCTTTGCTGAAGGGGTAGCCGTGCCCGACAGCGTGCTCATTCTCCTCATACCACGCGACGCCGTCTTCAAACGACCGGGTTTCCACAAAGTCTCGAATTTGGCCCAAACGCGTCCTCCAGCCACAAGCGACGCTGGAAGAGACGTTCGCTATCGCACCGCCGGCGCTCATGCGCTCCACAAGATGTTCCGTGAGGAGGCGCGTGCCCAAGAAATTGACCTTCACGAGCTCGACCGATGGAACCGTCGGCGGAGCGCCTGCGCAATTGAACAAAGCGTCAATTTCCCCGTCAACACTCGTCGCCGCGGATTCAATCGACTCCACCGAGGTGAGGTCCAGAGCGTGAAACTCTGCGAGGCCGACGTCTGGGGCACGACGACTCATGCCAATGACGTCGGCACCCAGGTCGACTAGAGCACTCGCTGTCGCCAATCCGATTCCGGATGAACATCCCGTGACGACGACGCGCTTGCTCTTGAATTCGGCAAAGGCCACCATTTTCTCCTCTATAGCGATGTCCGCCCACCGATCGCATTGTGGATGGGGACGAAGATTCCACACCGCCCGCTCGGATGCGGCGGACGCTGGCACCCTAAACAATACCCGTTGACGCGCGTCAATGAAGGGCCCGCACGCCGGAAATTTTGTGGCCGCGCTGGGGCGGTACCCACGAGCGTGCGCCCACCATGCCGACCGAGCCCCAGGCGTCCATGCCAAAATCGAATAGGCGCACCGCGCGATTGACGCGCGTCAAAGCGGCTAACGTAATGAAGTGTGCTCGAACCCCTCCTAGGATGGCCGCCGCAGGGGCGTCCTAAGGCGCGCTCTCACTGAATCAGCTGCGACAAAGCAGATGACCAGATTGTAAGCGCTAACAGGAGTGCCGAAGATGCTTACGCCCACGGAAGGATCAGAATGACTCAGGCGGCTGAAATGCCGCACAGCAAATCCGAACAGCACCATCTTGATCCGGTTATGAGAACAAACCGCTTCTAACCCGCGGAACGTCGAGGGCCGGGATGTCCGTTGTCAGTTAATCTGGCAGTGTTCACGTGGGAAAATGCCAGTTCTTCTGACTGTATCCGCTGCGTTTTACTGTCACTCGATCTGGCAGTTCCGTTCGCTCTGGCAGTTTCGTTTCCGGCTATTCGGTTCTATAGCCATTCAGTCCCGTAGCTGGCGTGATTGCATAACGCCTGTTCGACCCGGGCTGCTGCTCGGGAACGGCGGTGAAGGTTTGTGGGGGCGAAAAGTGAAGCGATTTCCTGGGCGACCAGGCCGCGCCGGCGATCGGATGGGATTTCGGGGTGTTTTATCAGGGAGAGAAATCTTGGTTGTGTGATCAGGCGGGCGATCCGCAGCGTCTCGGGGTAGAGGAGCATCTCACGGTCGTCCGTGCCGATGCGTTCTGCACGCTCTTCTAGAGTCTGCAGCGTGATGCCAGCCGCGGCGCAGTCTCTGGCAACTCTCATAGATGGCGTGTTTACATGTACTCCGCGCGGAGCAAGGACTCGTCGGAAGTGTCGTTCTGCAGTGATCAGCTCCGGCAGCAACCGAACGTTGAATTGGTCGGGGCCGATCCACCGGCGGTGCCGTGCGCAGACCCATCCGGTTCGGGGAAGATGGGCCATTACTTGTTCCCCGCGGGAGCATCGGAGACATAGTGGTCGGAGCAACACGGTTTCCCCGGCGACTACCGTGGGTTGGGTGAAGGCCCTTTGCTGGAGCCCGCCCAGTTGTCGCCAGCCTTTGATCCGGTCCGGGTGGGACCGCAGGCGCGAGGCCGGCATGATTCCGGATTCCCTGAGCGCTTGGTCGATATGGGCCATGGTCGTTCCGTTGCGTCGAGCGTGTCGGGCGGCGTAGCTGTCGAGGGTTTCGCCGGCAAAAAGCCGTGTTGGAACGGGGAGTTGGCGGATGATCACGTTGCTGCTCTGAGCGCATGCTTGGCAGGCTGTGGTTGGTTCGTGGTTCTTTTCCTATGGTGCTCCTCGGCGGCGTAGTCGGTTGCCGTAGCGTCGAGGCGTCGACGGTCGATCTTTTCTTCGCCGTCGAGAATTGCCCCGAGTGCCGCGTCGACCAGGAGTGCCCGCAGCGCGCCGATGCTCCCGCCCGCGCGGTCCCATAGGTAAGTGGCATCCGCGGCGAGGGACTCGGGCGTGTGGGCGGCAAGGGGGAGGAGGTCTTCGATGCCGAGCACCAGCTCAGTCCAGGCCTCACGGGCCATTGCTGAGCCGATTCCGTAAGGGCTCATTTTGTGGAGGATCATCCGGGCTTTGACTTGACGGCCCATTTCGCCGGCGAATAGCTCTGTTGCGGGCAGGTCGATTCCCGCATAGACGAAGGTTGCATCGAGCCGGTCCGCGAACTGTTTAAGCGTGCTGGCCGCCTCGGCTCCGGATTGCCTGTTGGTCCTGAGGTTGTGCACCTCGTCGACGATCACCAGTGACGTGCCCAAGGTCCGCATCACGGTCACCACCTGCTCGGTAATCTCTGGGGTGGTTGCCTGACGGCGCAGGGGGAGTCCGAGCCAGACCGCGAAAGACTGCATGAGCATTTTCGGGGTCGTGGCGGGAGGAACCACGGAGTAGACCACCGGGGCGAATGCTGTGTCCTCGACGCGTCCGAGGCGTCGACGCTCCGACTTCTCGTGTCGTTTGCCCAGCAGTAGAGCTGTTGTGGACTTTCCCATGCCTGCAGCTCCCGAGATCGCTAGACCTCGCCGGGCCGTGGCGGTACTGGCAGCGTTTCGGGCCAGGAGTATCCGGGCCTGCCGGGACAAAGCCTGCGTGTCCGTGGTTTCAAGAACAGTGTCGGCAGCGAGCCAGGCGAAACGTGCCAGGTCGTATTGGGCCTTTGCCTCATGGGAAAGTGCCGCGAGCTCCTGGATGGTCAGTCTTTCGGGCTCAATGGGAGAGCAGGCAACGTACTGGCGCCAAGCGTCGAGTGAGTCTGGAGCTGCCACTGCTCAGTCCTCCAACAGGTCGATGCGTCGTGCTTTTCTTCGTGGCCGGATGCTGGCCGCTTCGATCGGCGTGACCGGGTCCTGGACATCTCCGCCGGTCGGTGTGGGGGCTTCCATCTGCTGTTCGGGCACTGCAGGGACGGTGGCGGCAGCACGTCCTGCGGCCTGCCTTTCCGTGCGACCGGCTGGGGCTGTCATGATTCTGTTGACGTGGGCCAGAAGTTCGTTGCCGGGCACCTGGCCGCGACGGCCGATGGCCTTCTTAGCCGCGGTGAGCACGTCCAAGGAGAACGGGCCGACGAGCTGGCGGGCCAAAGTCCACTCCGCTTCAATCCAGCGCCCTTTCCTATGGTCCTTGACGTAGATCGAACGGAGCCGATACGGGTCGTAACGAATTTCCCATCGCCCATTGGCGGGTGAAGGAAGCCCGGACGGGACGCCACGGTATTCATGCAGCGATTCGGCATCGTAGGTGAGGCCTTCAAAATTGATCCCATAGGGCTGGATGGTTCGCCAATCCAGCGGAAGGAGCGCGATGTAGTCCTCACGGGTGAGGGTAACCGGGATCTGCGGGGCGACGCCGGACAAAGCCGCGAACGCCTCGTTTGGGGTGAGGTCCTTCTTTGGCATCGCTGGATGGCGCAGGCCAGAGTGCGGGCGGTTCTGCCAAACGGCAACGAGCCACCAGTCCAAAAGGTTCTGCACCTCAGCGAGGGTGAACGCGGCCTCGGCTGCAGGGTCCTTGCCCCTTCGGACGACGTTCGGGCCCGTGTAGCCGGCTAGATATTGGGTGAAACCTGAGTTCACCCCGGCAAAGAACCGCTCGATGTGGGGTTTGTCAGTCGGAGTACGCGGAGCGGCTTTGGTGAGGCTGATCTGGAGGCGTTCGCAAGCAGCGGTAAACGTCGACCCGATAAAGACTTTGCCTCGGTCCACCGTGATGGACTCGGGCACGATGATCGGCTTGGCCGCTATGGACGCGCGAACGTCCTCGTTCCCTGGAAGCATTCCTTGCGGCAACACGGAGCGGGAGTAGGACAACGAGGCAGCCCAGCCCGGCTGCATTGGCAGAGGCGTCATAGCCCTGGCCAGCAGGATTGCGGCGTCGACCCCCTTGGTCGCCACGGGCCGCAGGATAGCCGCCAGCGGCGTTCGGGTCGCCACGTCCAAGGCCACGGTCAGATCCGCCCGGCTTGTCGTGCCGTCCGGGCACAGGACCATGACATCCAGCGGGGTGGAGTCGATCTCGACGAGTTCTCCGGGGCGGGACGGAGCCTGCCGGCCCCACGATCTGTCGGGCCGGTTGGCCTGCGTCCTGCGTGTTGTCGCGTCGCCGAATGGGTGACGGAAACGTTCGATCCTTCTGAGGATGCGGTACATAGTGGTCTCCGAAGGCACCGCAAGGCCCTGCTGGGCAGCGAGCACGCGCACCCTGTTGACGGCCCTGGACCGGGTGCCGGTGGAGAGGTTCCGCTGACCGGATACCTCCGCTTCCAGCAACGCTACGACCTTCGGCTCAGTGCGGCCCGACATACTGGCCGGACGAGTCAGACGGCCATCAACCAGCCCGGCAACACCGTCCTTGCGGTAGGCGGCAATGTGTCTGAACAACGTGCGCTCTCCCATCGGAGTGCCGGTGGCCGCGAGTTCTGCCAGCTTCGCGGCGATCCTGTCCTGGAGGCGGTTTCTGAGATCGTAGTCAGGTGTCGGCGTGGTTCCCGCCGCTGCCTCCGGCGGAATACCGTAGACCACCTCGTGCACATGCCGGTGCAACCACTTAGCCCGATCCCGTGCATCCGTATCGAGAGTCTCCAACACAGCGGCACCCTCCAGCGACGGAAACCCTCCGGGGGAGTCGGGAAGATACGAATCATCCGCCAGGAGCTCTGCGACCGGCACCCGCCGGATGCGGTTTGTTGCCAGGTTTTTCAACGCGAGCTCGGTACCGTCCTGGGCGACAACCTGCCACGACGCACTGTCGAACTGGAGGAAATCGAACAGCCTGACCGACCTCACGATGCCTCCTCGAACAGCACATCAGCCAGACACCCCTGGCTCGATGCGATCGGGGATTCCAACGACAACGGGCGGCCCAGATCCACGTCGAGCAGACCCCTGTAAGCCAGGTGCAGCACGTTCGCCTGAACCACAGAAGGGTCTGTCTTCAATTGTCGGGCGGCGCAACGCACGCCCGTGGCCATCGACGCCCCAGCCCTAAACGCTTCCAGAATAGCCAGGAGGCTCGCGGCGCTGGGAGCAAAACGGTCCTGACGGTATCCCGAGAGCCACCGGAGGTTCGCCGCGCGGGGCTCCGCCATCCCGCTGAAGACCTCGTAGTCCCACCCAACGGCCTGACACATCCTGGCGGTCATCTCGAACTGGCGTTCCGCGGAACTGAGACGATCCGGATGCCGTACATCCACAACACGCCCGCCGCCGTCCCTAAGCCTGACAAAGAAGTCAGGCACATGGCCGCGGGCAGCCTCGGTGCCATGTGGCCAGAGCACCGCAAATGGCTGAGACACGATGCCGATCACTTCGGTGTCGTGATCCGCCAGCATCAGGAAATCCCGCTCCAGCAGACTCTCAAACCCCACATGCCCGCCCACCGTGCCGGACCACCACGAGCCCTCATAATTCCGTTTCCCCGGCCAGGCAAAGAACGACCGCACAGGCAAAGCCGACTCAAACGGCAAACCCGACAGCTCAGTGGACACCAGTTCATCCCGCAGACCATCGCGGAAACGCGCCAGAATGCGAGCCGAATCCGTAAGATTCACCGGCAAAGACCTCAAAGCACCAAGCAAAGTCACGCTGCCACATTAACTGACACAATCACCGTCAACCCGTAAGCTGCCGTGTCTTCTGACAAAACTGCCAACTCAACTGACAACGGACAGCAATAGTAGATCCGCGAATCTCTCATCTAACGAGCACAACGCCGATAATTGCGATTACGTAAAGTAAGCAGGATGATAGTTGCTAACGCTAGCTATTAGTAGCATAGCTCCTCCCCCTGATTCGCCCTTGGTGGCTGTTTTCCTGCAGGCCGCAGACCTCGTGGCGTATCGGGAGAAGACGCTGAAGTTCATCGCAGCACGGGGGCGAAAGATGGCCGAGTGGGTCATGACGCACCACCCTGAGATAGAGGTTCGGCGGTAGCAGGCGACCCTCTGCAGCCCGAAGTATCGGATTCCGAGAAGTATCGCGGGCACGTTTGTGATTTACCAGAGCTTACGAAGCGCCCGCCGAATTATCCCGGGTGAGTCTGCCTGTAGGTGAGCTTCGAGTGCGGCTTGCAGTGCGACAAGCTGATCCGCCGTCGCAATGGAGGCCGTTGTTGTTTGTTGTGTCGTTGCTGGGGCGGCCTGGACTGCTGCTATCGAGGTCGGTTCTTGCGCTGCTGCGGAGAGTCGCTCAAATTTCGTCAGCATCAGGTTGCACAGCGCTTCGTACCGTTTTAGTTCGCAGTATTTCCTTAGGCCGGAGGTCGAGCGGGCCCAAAAATTGAAGTAGCTGAGCGCTAACCCGATGGCCAGCGAGACTGTGACGGGGAGGATAAACGAGGAGGCATCGGGCTTACCCTCAGGCGACCACAGCGTCAGCGTGGTGACCCACGAGAACACGACTGTCAGCAGGGGCGTTAGCAACCACAGGGATCTCCAGGGATGACCCCTGAGCGTTGCTTTTAGCATTTTGGGTGTTGTCCGGAGGGCAAGCCTTCTGAAGCGAACATCTTTGTAGTCACGACCCAGCGACTCATCTACTGCGTCTTGAAAGTCCGGGTTGAGAGATCGCTTGGACGAAACCATTGAACGCCCTCCATTTGTTGCCTCGAATCCTCTCAGCCACGCTCTGCGCCGAGCGATAGCATGCCGCTTCAGATCCTCTTCGTCCAACCATGACTTACGCAGATCGCTTTGGAGGTCATACACGGTATCGGGCGACTCACTCGCCCGTTCCAGCCGGTAAGTAATGAGCGCCGCAACGACGACAACAACCAGGGTAAGTATTGGCGTGTAGCTTGGCGGTTGGGGAGTGTTTTCTCGTCCAAGCCCTGGTATTACGAATACGATTGTTGCGAGGCTGGCCGCACCTGACGTCAGTATGACCTTAATGACGTTAGTCACGTACTGCTTGCGCTGATTCTCAGTGAAGCCTATTATACGTTGCCGAAAAAAGGCTATTTCCACAATCCCGACCAAGATAGAACCTAGAGCAAGAAAGGCGACAAAGCTCGAGGCAATTACCCCAGAGGTGAGTATTAATTGACCCATCATCTCTTTCCTGCATAGTTGAGCACCATCAGCGATGCGTTACCGACTTTATGAGACTATGCCCTGTGGCCAGCAATGGTTGAGTCGGCTTATCGGCTTGACGTCCAGTAGACGTTGCATCCGTTACGCAGCGAGGTCTAATCCCGTGCTTTAGGAGTTGCTGACAGCTCTTTACATAGTCAAGGTGCTTCGATGATCGCACTTTCCTCAGTGCAGCATTTCGCGGTGCCTCATTAAGGCCGGTGAGCGGGGACTAACCTCGCCCACCGGCACTTAGACCATGGGTCAAGCGACTTTTGGCATTTTCGTTGGAAGACGACGCCTATCACCAAGGGCGAAGCGCGACGGTCCGCACTGCGTGCAGCCGGGATCTTGACGTGGCTCATCGATCAGCACTTCACCGTTGAGGGCGTCCGCGTGGAACCACCTCACCTCCGGCGGTTCCTTTGAGAGGCCGGTGATACGCATGAGCCACTCGTTGACCGCATGGCTGGTTGCGACCGAATTGAGAGTGATGACGCTGGGGGCGTGTACTCCCGCGTCGTCCACGTACCGTTGCCGATCCAGCTGCTCCGCGGAAGTGGCTTCCTCTCGAAGCCGGTCGGGCGAAATCAAACCGTTGCACTTCAAACAAGCGCCACCTGGACCTACCCGCCGGCTCACCGCAAAGACGTCGGTGACATCGCCGGTGAGCTTGTCGACGGAGATCTTGGCGCCGACCTGTGTGACAGGGATGAGGTACTGGTGAGCGATAGCGTTGACGACTAACCGCGCGGTCGCGCTGTCCGCGGAAAGAAACACGTGGTCGCAGTCTCGCAAGAGGTGCGCGACTTCATGTTCCTCCACACCGCTCACGATCGCATCGACACGAATGTCGGGCGACGCCGTACGGGCCACCCGTCTGGCGACGTGAACCTTTTTCGCTGCCAAGTGATGGCCCAGCTGCCTCAGCCAACGGGGCCTGCGTTCGTCAGTCATCCAAGGGTGGGCGTCAGTTCGGCGGGCGCCGACAATCCTCGATAGATTGGTCGTCTCAACTACGTCGGAGTCGATCAGAACCAGGTGCCCGACACCGAGCCGCGCGAGTTGTTCGCTGATCAGGGATCCTGCCCCGCCGAGGCCCACAACGGCCACTTTCTGCCTCTTGAGGATTTCCTGGCCGCGGTCACCGAACAGCCTTGCCTGTCGTTCATACTCCTGGGAAGCACTTGGCGCTTCACGAGGAGCAGGAGTTAACACTTGGCGTACCGGATCCGTAATGACGAGATGGTCGAGTTCGAATCTCTCCCCTGTGCTTGTCCAGAGATCCCCCGCGACGGCGTCCTCGGCGAACACCAGAGCACCCACGACGGGAGCTCCGATCAGGTCGAGAAGGCCGGGGTATCCGTGCTCATGGGACTCCATATCTGTTGGCGAGAACGCCACGCTTCCGTGTCCTCCGTGGCAGTGAACCGCGAGGTAGACAGACTGGTCTTCAGCGAAGTTCAGGGCTGAATCCAGCACGAAGTCTGCTTTTAGCTTTCGATAGCCTTTGGTGCCCGGAACATAGTCCTTTCCATCAAGTGCAGGCAGGACCTCGCGGACGAGCAGTCGAACCGCTGTTGACGTTCGCCCAATGCCGCACCTCAGGATCGCACCATGTTCGTCGCTGTCGCCGGGGAACAGGTGAGCGCGGAGGGTCGACCAGTGCTCACCACCCATAGTTACCGTCCACTTCATCGGTCGGCCAGCCATTTCAGGACCTTCAGGAGCTTGCCTGCTGCCGTGTTTGTGGCGCTGTCGAGAATGTTGGTGCGGCGCGAGAGCTGTGTCGCCATTATCGTGCCACCTGTCCAGCAACCGATCGGCTGCTGGAATCCTTCGCCGTGCGGCTGTCCGTCGGCCCGGGTGAGGTCTGGTCGTATGAAGTGCGGGTATACGTCTGCTTCGGGGTAGTTGTAGGGAATGTGGAAGGCAATCCAGGTTTCCCGCTGAGGAAAGGCCGGCCCGGTGGGAACGGGTTCGACGCGCACCCACGCTCCCCCGTCCCCGGTTTCCTCGACTGTAAGTGAGGAGTCCGGGAACGAGGCGCGCAGTTCCTCAAGCGCCACCTGTACTTCTTCGGTGATCGCCATGGGAGTCCCTAGGAGTTGTCGTCGTCAGCGACGGCGGCGAATTCGATACCATCGTGGATCTCGACGGTGTCAGTGTCGCCGATCACGGTGCGATGGTTGCGGTTCTTGACCTGGAACAGCACGTAGGTCGGCTGGATGGCAAATCCCTGCGAAATCGCCGCCTGCTTGATTTCCAATCCGGAGATGCGCTCCTTCGGCAGCAGAATCGGCTTCTTGTTGAAGACGGCTTCGACCACCTTGGGGTTCTTGATGCGCCCTTCATTCGGCGCGCTGGTTTCGTTTGCAGTGTGATGCTCGGCTACAGTCATGGCCGAGGCCCCCTTTCAGGCTTCTGGGTGGCGCGATCGGGTCCAATCGGCGCGCCACCCTACGAATCGAATATAGATTTTCTATACCCGCTTGGTACAACAATCTTAGTGTACACCAAGTTGGTATAGCATTTGGGGTGTAACGGTTAGTGGAACTAGGGTTCGGCAGCCAGCATGAGGCAGAGACCTACAGTGATGTGCAACTGCTTCGGCGTGTGTACGGAGATCGCACAGGTCAGAGAATCTGGTTGCGGTTGTCGCAGATTGACGCAGCCGCGAATCTCGCGCGGCTTAGCCGACTTCCGCAGGCCCGGTGCCGGCAGCTTGCTTCCGATCACAGCCACCACTACTCGCTTGCCATTGATGACGTGCGCGTATTGGTTGTGGAGGTGGCGCAGGAGCCGGTTCCGTGCCGGTCGGACGGGACGATAGAACTCGAGCAAGTGACCCGACTCAAATTCATTGCACTGCAAGAACGGGCGCCGAAGGGATAAGGAAGGGGCATGAACATGGACACCGACATTCGGGGCGGCGGTTGGCATCCTTATCGGCCAACGGAAATCCCGGCTCCGGGTGAAACTCTCCGCGAGACCCTTGAGTCGCTCGATATGAGCCAGAGCAAACTTGCTGCCCGAACAGGGCTAACCCTGAAGCACATCAATCAAATCATCCAAGGCAACGCTGCGATTAGTCCTGAAACCTCCGTGGCGCTCGAGAGAGTCACCGGCGTCGACGCTGACTTTTGGAACTCCCTTGAATCCAGGTTTCAGGACCACAGAGTCCGAGAAGAAGAAGCTGCCAGGCTTAGCCGGCATGAAGAATGGCTGGACCGCATGCCGCTCTCCGCGCTTCGAAAACTCGGCTACATCCAGTCTGACAAGCGCAAACCGGGTGCGCTTCTTCAGGAAGCGCTTGCATTCTTCGGCGTCGGCTCTATCGAGGCTTGGGAAAAGAGCTGGAACACGCCTGCTGCAGCCTTTCTGCAATCAACGGCGTTTGATGCCGACTCTGGCGCTGTTGCCGCCTGGCTGCGCCTGGGAGAATTGCAGGCAAAAGACATAGATTGTGCACCCTTCGATAGAGTCGCCCTCAAACGCATTCTGCCTGCACTCCGTGCACTCACGGTGAGGCAACCAAAGGAATTCTTCCCTGAACTCGTCGCCCTTTGTGCGACCGCGGGCGTCTGCGTCGTCCTGGTCCCTGAAGTTACCGGGGCTCGAGCCAGCGGTGCATCTCGATTCATTTCCCCGTCAAAAGCACTGATACAGCTGAGTAATCGGGGAAAGCGAAATGACAAGTTTTGGTTTGCCTTGTTTCACGAGCTTGGGCATTTGCTGCTGCATGGAAAAAAGGAGCTCTTTGTCGAGTTCACCACTCCGACAGCTAATATTTCTGCTGCCGAAGCAGAAGCCAATGAGTTTGCATCTTCCTTGCTCATACCAAAGCAATACGATGATCAGCTTCGCGCGATCAAGACCCCTCGCGATGCAATTGATTTAGCGGAAACCATCGGAGTTGCCCCAGCAATCGTTGCAGGACGATATCAACGAGAAACAGAGGACTGGCGGTTCGGTCCGACCCTGTTTCAAAAGTTCGAGATAACGACAGGACCCTAGCGTCCGGTCGTCCAACACAGGTGACGGCGTCGCGGCCATAAGTTGTTCATGGAATTTCATCTTCCTGGCATGCGCGGACTCGCGATGGACTTCCGGACCCCGTCTCTGCGGCTGGCAGACATGTGGGCTGCCACCGGCTCCTAACGATGCGCGTAGGCTTAGCTGGGATGTTTCCAGCTCCCAGGAAGCCTGTCGGCCAAGCGCTGGCAGGCTTCCTAGTTTTGATTTAGGCTGCCCGCTGTGGTTTTGTACCCTGCAGACACTGCCGGCAGAGTTTGGATCACAAAGCGCGAATCTC
Source organism: Arthrobacter sp. NPDC056691 (assembly GCF_042791415.1). Lineage (NCBI taxonomy): Bacteria > Bacillati > Actinomycetota > Actinomycetes > Micrococcales > Micrococcaceae > Arthrobacter > Arthrobacter sp. NPDC056691. The sequence continues at coordinate 11,253 of NZ_JBHTXX010000011.1, read as the reverse complement.
GATTGGTTGCCCCGATACTGTGGCCTCTGCACGACCACGACGTGCCGATGCCATGGGGGATAATTTCCAGCCCATCCCACGGATGCATTCCGAGTATCCGGAGTGGATTTTTAGTGGATAATCGATGGTGTTACAGGTAGTGTTTACGGTATCGGAAGGAGTGTACCGTGAGCATCTCTATTGATGTTGGTGCTGCCCACAGCGGCACAGCACGCTTGGGCATCCGTGAAATCGTCCGGCAGCTTAACAGCGCGCTCGGAGCAACACTGGTGGCCGCATTGGCTGGCAGCAGGGACCCCAAAATCAGCTATCGCTGGGCGCGCACCGACGGCCCTGAACCACGGCCAGAGGCGCAGGCACGGCTGCAGCTCGCCCACCGAGCCTGGACAGCCGTCTCGAGCGTGGAAGGCGAACACGTGGCCAGGTTGTGGTTTGTTGGCGCGAATCCCTGGCTGGATGAGGTTTCCCCTATCGAAGCCATCAAGGCGATGCGCGCTAAGGACGTCATGGCGGCCGCTGCGGCCATGACTGAGGACAGGTTCTCCGGTTGACGGCAGTCTGCTCCAAGACCGGCCTGGCGTATGCGGAAGGGCCAGTCATCGGATACAGGATCGCCAAATCATCCTATGGACCTTTGAACCCGCTGCCGCGCAGCACAGGTCCTGTTGACCGGTCATCATGGTCGCGTTTCGACACTCCCGGCTCAACGGTGTACCTTGCCGGGGACCGGCGCACGGCCTATGCGGAGACGCTGGCCATGGGCCGTGTCGGGAAGGACTTCCGCGATGCGGTGGCGTTCGCGGCCGCCCAGTTCGGCATTACCGTCGAAGCGGCACGCAAGCTGATCCAGGATGACTGGACCAGAAACGGAAACATGGTCCCCGGCTGGCTCCCGGCCAACTGGCGCGACGGACGCCTCATGTACACCTTGCGGATCAACAGTCCGATCCGATGGATCGACCTGACGACAGCCGAATCAATCGCCTCCCTGAACCGCCACCTCGGGCAGCAGCTCGACGACGCCTTCGGCATCTCCACCGTCACCCTTGCCACGCTATCCGGGGAGAACCGCGAAGCGACGACAGCCATCGCCGAGTGGCTGCGCGAACAGGTCCTGGACGATGGAAACTTTGCCGCCGGCGTCCGGGCACACTCCAAATACGGTGGCGGTCTCTGCTGGGCCTATTGGCTCCGTCGGCAGGACGACCGGCTCGGACCCGACCCCGTCGAGCTCGAAGCCGAAACCGAGATCCACCGCAACGACGCCGACCTCAATTACGTGCTCGCCCTGTACGGACTGGAGTGCCGCTAACTACTGCCAGCCGGTAAGTACTTGTGAGTTTTGTGAGTTTCACGGAACCAGGCCTCCGGCCCGGCGGTTACTCAGACTCTTGGCCATGGCGATCAGGGACGCGGCAGGTCGTTCCAGTGATACGTCGACAGCGCATCCTCGGTGGTCTCGCCGCCGTTGCCGTGCCCGTGCCGCGTTGGATCTGCTGTGACGTAGGCGTGCACCGTGAACCGGTACTGACCGTAGTCTAGACAATCGTAGATCTCGATGCTGATCTGTTCGTCTTCCCGGTATCGATTCAACGGAGGCGTCCATACGGGAATCGAATAATCGACGCCTGATAACGGGATTGCTTAGCGTCCGATGCCGGGGCCGCGGTCCTGCCGGGGCGTGGGCTCGTCGATGCGGCGGGTTTCGTCGCGGCGGGCTTGTTCTTGGGCGCGGCGGGCTTTGATTTGTTCCAGGGCTTCCTTGACGGCTTCCGGGCTTCTGGTGTCGGCATCGGTCCGCTGGTTCTTGGTACGGTTTTCGCGGACTTTGCGTGCGAGTGCGGCGATGCGTTCGGCGCGTTCCTGGGCCGGGCTGAGCTGCGCTTCGGTGCCTCGGGTTTCTTGGAGGTGGTCCACGACCTGCTCTGCCGGTGTCGGGATTTCCTTTACAGCGGCCTCGACTTGGGCGGCCTCGGCCATGAGTGATGCGTCGGCGGGTGCCAGGGGTTCTTTGGCTGTTTGGGCGGTGTATTTGTGCATGGCTGTGACCCTGGCCGTGAGCTCCGCCCCGATGCCTTTTCCCTGGTGGGCGCCCGGGAGGGGCTGGGTTTCGCTGGTGGGGATCCGGTAGGTGTCCCGGTAGGTGGAGATTTCAACGGCGAGCTGGCGCCATTGTTCCTGCCGTGACGGGTCGGAGGGGACGGGTCCGAGTGCTGCTGCCCAGGCTGGGGGTTCGGCTGCGAGCTGGGCGCCGAGCCGTGTGGCTTCGGTGGCCATGAGTTCGCGGCGGGCCAGGAGTTCTTTTTGCCACAGGGCCGGGGTGTCCGGGTGGGTGACGACGTCGGCGGGTGCGAGCCATGCCGGCAGCTGGTCCGCTGCGGGTTTGGCGGCGCCGGACTGCGGCAGCTGGCGGCGCAGTTCAATTTCGGCGCGGATGCGTCGTTGGATCTGGGCGGCCGCCTGGGCTCTTGTGGCGTTCTGCTCGCGGCGGTAGTTGGTGACGGCTCCGCGTTCGTAGGCTTCATCGGCCCGGGCCTCGGGGTGCATCGCCTCGCGGAGCGCCTTTTCCTTGTGCAGGGAGGTGGCGAGCCAGCGGGTCTTCCGGGCGGCGGCTGGGTCGTTGATGGTCGTGTCGGTGCGGTTTTTCTGCTCCGCGGCGGTGATCCGTGCGGTCAGGTCGTCGTCGCTGAGGTGCCCGTGCAGGCGCCGCTGCCAGGGCGTGCCCCTGTTTTCGGCCTTCCAGCCGCGCAGTAGCGCCTTCCGGTCAGCGCCTTCCGCCGCGGGTGTCCGGGCGGTTTCGGATTTGGCGCGCATGAGCTCGCCGATGGAGCGTTGTTCGAGCCGGGCGAGGGCTTCGTCGCTCATTGCTTCGAGGGGCCGGTGTCCGGGGTCGGCGGCGCGTGCACGCCACCGGTCGAGGCGGTCTTCGATCCGCCACGCGAGCACGGCGCCGGCGTCGTCAGAGTCGTAGAAGTCTCCTTCTCCGATGCTGTCGTTCAGCAGGGTGGGGATGTTGAAGCCGTCGTTTTCTGCGGCGCGGAGATGGGTCGCGATCGCACCCCAGGCACTGGAGTTCACGAACCTGCCGGCGGTGCCTTCGCCGAGTTCGCGGCGGGCGATGTTGGCCATTCGGAGTTCGTTGGCCTGGTGGTCGATGTCCCGGTACACCTCGGACATTTCCGGCAGGGATCGTTGTTGGGCGCGGGCTGCTTCCATTTGTTCGTGGGCGGTGAGGTTCCCGTCGTGGTTGGCGGCCACAGCGGTGAGGACGTCGTCGAGGGTTTCCCCGCCGTCGACGATGCCGTAGAGCTGGTTGGTTTCGCGGCCGCGGGAGGCTGCGACGTAGGCGAGGGAGCGGGAGAGTTTGGAGCTGATCAGGGCGTGGGTGGTGTCGCAGGTGATGCCCTGGGTGCGGTGGATCGTGGCCGCGTAGCCGAGCATCGTCTTCTCGCGGACATAGTCGGCGGGGAGGGTCACGGTCCCGGCGTGGGTGTCGTGGCGGACGGTGATGGACCCGTCGGGGTGGACTTCGCGGACGGTCCAGACGTCGTTGTTTTTCACGAAGTCTTTGCCGCGGTTGGTGGCGAGCCGGCGGTTGTTTTCGCGGGTGACGATGATGTCCCCGGCCCGGGCGGTGAGACCGTCGCGGAGTGTCGCGGCCGGTCCGTCGGTGAGGTCCCCGTTGCCGAGTCGGTAGGCCTGGGCGCGGGCGTTCAGGTCGGTGACGGTGGCGTTGTCGAAGGCCATCATGATCGAGTGTTTGCCGTTATCGGTGTCCGCCTGCCAGGCGGCGAAGACCTGGGCGGTCATGGTTTCGGCGTCACCGCCGACGACGCGGCGGTTGTCCCGGTAGAACGTCCACGGGTCATCTTCCCCATGGGTTGGCGGTTCGCGGAGCGCGAGGGTGGCGTCGGCTTCGGCGTCGTTGGGTGTGCCGTCCGGGTTGCGGAAACGGTGCAGGTCTTCCAGATGAACGGCTCCGACGGTGTTCTTCAGCAGGCGCAGCGCGCCGCCTGATCCGACGGCGGAGAGCTGCTGGTCATCGCCCAGGGCCCGGACCACGGCACCGTACTGGTCGGCGATGGTGACGGCGGCAGCGAACATCTGGGTGCCGACCATGCCGGCCTCGTCGATGATGATGACGTCGCCGGGGTTTGGGATGACCTTCTGCGGGGTATCTGTCTGGTGTCCGAGCACGAACGAGTCGATCGTGGTGGCCTTGGCGCCGAGTTCGGTGCCCATCACGGAGGCGGCGACGGCTGTCGGTGCGAGGCCGATGACGCGGCCGCCGGCTTCCCGGACGGTGTCTGCGGCGAGTTTGAGGGCGGTGGTTTTACCGGCGCCGGCGGGGCCGACACCGACCATGAGCAGGCGGTCGCTGCAGGCGAATTCCTTGGCCATGGCCAGCTGGCCCGCGTCGAATCTCTTGTCCTGTTTCGCGAGGGCGGCGTCGAAGGATTCGGTGGTGGCGGCGGGGATGACGATGCGTTGCGCGGCGGTCAGCAGCCGGTCTTCGCTGTGCAGGATCCCGGACGAGGTGTAGAGGGTGGAGTGGGCTTTGCCGTACTTGGACGCCCCGTTCTTCAGGCGCAGCGCGGCGATCTCGGGGGCCGGTGTGTCGGGGGTGATGCGCAGGGAGAACTGGTCGATCGCGCGTGCCTTGACCTGCTCGATCAGTGCCGGCGGGATGGGGAGTTCACCGAAGCGGGAGCCGAGCCGGCGGCGGGTTTCGGCGTCGACGTGGTGTTCTCCCCAGACCCCGCGGGACTTCTCGAGGGTGTGGATGACGGCCTCTGCTTCCCGGGCGGGGTCGATCTCGTCGGCGTGCGCGACCATCCACAACGGGTCGTCCGCATCGGCCTTTGCCCGGGCGTCGTGGCGGTGTGCCCGGGCCTTCTGAATGGCGGCTGGCCCGGTCTCGACGTCGGGGATACTGCCGAGCTCTTCGGTCCACTCCCCTACCAGCACTGAGAGCTGGCGTGCTTCTTTCTTGGCGGCGCGGGTGTCCAGTGTGGCCTGCTGTGCGAGGGCGATCATGGCCTTGGTGTTGGGGGCGTAGCCGTGGTCTTCGGTGAAGTCGGCGACGAGCCGGTCGAGGACGGGTTTGATGCCTTCGCGGCGGGAGGAGGCGGCTTCGATGGCGGCGACGTCGACGCCGGCGATCTCGATCACCGGCCGGTCGCCGGCGACTTTGCGTTCGATCAGGCCGACGCCGAGGCGGGTGCAGATCTTCTCCATGACGGTGCGGTTGTAGTGTTCTGAGGCGGCCACGTTGAACTGGTACAGCAGCCGCCCGTCCAGCGACGACCATTTGCCGTCAGCGCCCAAGACCTTGTTGGAGACGACGACGTGGTCGTGCAGTTGGGGGTCGCCGTTGCGGGAGTCGTAGTGCCGGAACTTGGTGTAGATCAGTCCGCCGTCGACGTCTTCCTGGCGGACGCCGTTGCGTCCCCGCCGCGTGTACGTTGCTTCCCGTTCGAGGTACTGCATGGTCTCCTCGATCGCCTCGTGGTGGGCGTCTTCGATCTGCTGCCGGGCTTCGTCTCCGCCGATGGCCCACAGCACGGACGCGGACTTGGCCGGGGCAAAGACGAGGTCGTATCCGGCGACGGCCTGGGATCCTGGCTTGGTGTGGGCGGTGACGAAACGGCCGAGCTCCTCCTTGTCGGAGGCGTTGCGGCCGTTGAGTTCGCGGAAGTACTGGCCGCCTTCCTTCATCCGGATCTGCCGGCGGGTGTCGGCGTCCGGTTCGCGGTGGTTCATCCGCTGGTAGTCGCCCAGGGCCCGGTTGACGCGGGCTTTGAGCTCGTTGTCTTTCTGCCCGTAGCGCGGGTACCGGGCGCCCAGCCGGACATCCGCCTTGGGGTCAGCGGCGAGCATTGCCTCCGCGTTCGGGTGCAGGCCTTCGCCGAACAGTGCTGCCATCTGGGTTTCGGTGACCTCCCCCGTGACGCCCAGATGGGCCACTCCCCCGCCGCCCCACTGGCCGGGCGGGTTGCCGTCCACGGTGTAGTAATCGCCCAGGGCACGGTCGCCTGCGCGCAGCTCATCACCTGAGGCGACTTCACGGGTGTAGTACGTGTATCCGTCGCCGGCACTGAGCTTGTGCACGGTCATCACGGATGCCAGCCTACCCGGACAGGGGCCTCACTCGTCGATGATGCATGAGGTGTGACAGATTTGTGCCGTTTCGTGTTCTGCGGTTCGGTGGACACGACGGAGGAGGTAGCCGGGAGCAAGGACAGGAAACGGTAGGATCGGGCCATCAAGGTTTTGATGCGGTTCTGCACATGAGAATGGGCGGTGGGTAACACGCTTTTCCGTTATCCACGGTGCGTTCGATTGTGTGGAACCGCCGCCCCGGGTTATCCACGGGTGGGCAGCGGAGAGACGGTGGGTTTCTCGGAGCCGTCCACGGGTGGGCAACCCGGGGCACTACCAGCCCGAGCGTAAGCGAGGACCGTTGCGGCGCACGCCGCCGGGCGGGGGGGGGGCCCCCCCCCCCCCCCCCCCGGCCGGGGGCGGCCCCCCCGCCCCGGGCGGGCGCCCCCCAAAAAAACACCACCCACACACCCCAACACCCCA
>NZ_JBHTXX010000011.1:0-4658 GCF_042791415.1 Arthrobacter sp. NPDC056691 | reverse complement strand
GCCGCCCCGGGGGGGCCACCGGCGGCCACAACCCCCCGCTGGTATCGCGTCCCGCGGCGCCCCCCCCGCCGCCGGCCTGGCCCCCCCCCGGTAACCCGCCCCCGGGGGGGCCCCACGGCCAATCCACGGGGAGGGAACCCACATCATGGCAGCACCACGAAAGTCCGCACAGCAGCTGGCGGCCCGGGAGAAGGCACGGGCCAAAGCACAGAAGCTCACGGAACGTCACGAGAAACTCATCGAACTGGCCGCCGAATTCTTCGAGCAGCAGGACCAGGCCGAGGTGATCCGTTCCGAGGCGAAGCAGAAAGCCGACGCTCTCCTCGCCAAGGCAGAAAAGGATGCCCTGAACGCGGTCCGGAGCGCGGCGGAGAAGGTCCAGGCAATGCTGGACGCCGGCGAGGCAAAAGCCGCCGTCGCCGCCCGTCTGGGTGTCAGCGGCGCCGAGGTCAAGCGGATGGTTGACCTGGTCGCCCGGCAGGATGAGCAGACCAAGGACGCGGACGGCGAGGCCACGGAACCGACAGCCGCCTAGACGAGCCTTTGCCGTTCATGACGCACGGTGGGAACGATTAACGTCGGGGGCCCAACCGTGTTGTGTTCGTTAGACAGAAAAGGACCGGCTGGTGGGCCGGCCCTTTTCCGTTCCTCGGCAAAGGAAAACTACGGGGTTCAGCTTTAGTCGACCCCAGGGTGGTGCGCAGCGTGCAGGTACGGGGCGTGTTCCTCGCGGCGCGGCATTTGGTCGTCACCGATAGCGGCGCGTTGACTGGCGGTCCGCCGCTGGTGAGTCGCTGCTGTGGTTCGCTCTGGGCGGCGGACCGCCCCGCGTTCGGGAGGTTCCCGGCCCTTTCGTGGTCAGTGGCCGGGACTTTGCCAGGCGGTCGGGTTTCCGCCCGGCAAAGCTTCCTGTGAAGCGGCGGCGTCGTCCTCGATTGGCGTTTGCCGTGTAGCCCCACTGGGCGCTGACTGTGTCGGCCTTTCCTGGTGTTGGCTTTCCTCACGGGTTCGCCGGCCGGGCCGCAAATGGCCCGCGGGGATGCCGGGCCATTTCCTGCCCTTGTTGTACTTGCGCTGCAGCCGTCGAAGCTCCCGCAGGGTGGCTGCTTCGACGAGTTCGGTGATCGAGGCGTAGCCTTCGAGGCGGCCGACGGCATCGACGGCGGCCCGGATCTGGTTCGCGTCCTCTTCGGTGAAGTATGGGGTGACGGTCTTGTTCTTCTTAGGAATCGGCATGCGTCGCTTTCGTACTCGGATGCGGTGTCGCCGATTTCACCATTCAGGTACCGCCGGCAGATCGACTCGGCCCGACGGGTTGGCGTCTTTACCGAACCACGCGTCGTCATCGGCGTATTGGCGCGGGCTGATCGCGAAATCGTCGGCCGGGTGGCTGCCGCCCTGGCCGGCAGCTGTCGGGGTTGCCTGGCGGCCGGTTTGCCGCGCGACGGGCGGAGCTGCTGCGTAGCGGAGGGAGAGGCCGATCTCCTCGACGTCGAGTTCAGTGACCGTTCGCTTCTCCCCCGTTTTCGTCTCGTAGGTGCGGGGCTTCAGGACGCCCGTGGCGACCACGCGGGATCCTTTGGTGAGGGATGCTGCGGCGTGCTCTGCCGCCTCCCGCCAGACCGTCGCGCGGAGGAACAGGGTCTCGCCGTCCTTCCACTCCTTCGCCTGGGCATCGAAGGTCCTTGGGGTGGAGGCGATGGTGAAGTTCGTGACCGCGGACCCTGCTGTGGTGAACCGGAGTTCCGGGTCGTTAGTGAGGTTGCCGGTCACTGTGATGCTGGTTTCGCCGCTCATGGTTTCGTTCCTTTATCTGCTGGTTGCGTATTGGCGGGGTGCTTGCGGCTGCGGGAGCCGGCCAGGTCCGGTGTCAGCCGGGGATAACGTCCCGGTCCGGTTCGGCTGCGGGGAGTTCGGGGTTGAGGATGTCGTCTGCTGCCTGGAGCAGTTCGCAGCGGAGCTCCCAGTCCCTGGTACGGAACTGGCTTTCGAAGATTTCTGTCAGGAGTACGTGGTTGGCCATCTCGTAGTCAGGGTCCCCCGGGGTGTCGCCGGGAAGGAGGGTGGCGCCGGTGAGGAAGCGTCCCTCGGGGCCTTCGGTTGGCGGGTTTTCAAGCCACGCGAGGTTGTAGGCGGCGGCCAGCAGTTCGGGGTCGGTGCGCAGCAGGTGCGGGACGTCGTTGCGGTCGAGGATTTCTGTGATGGTGGTGTCGCTGATGCTCATGATGCTGCGCCTTCCTGACGGGTGTTTTCGATGGCAATGACCTGGTCGATCTTGGCCGGATTGAGTCCGGACCAACGGTTTTCGCTACCGTCTTTGTCGTAGACGACGACAGGGACCTGGGAGTAGCCGAGCTCTTCGGTGATGTACTCGAAGGCGGCTTGGTTGGTAGTGATGTCCACTTCGCGGAAGGCGAGGCCGACCTCGGCGAATTTCTGCTTGGTCTTGGTGCAGCCGAAGCATCCGGAGGGCTTGGTGTAAATGGTGAGAGTCATTTTCAGTTCCTTGGTTTCGTATCACTCTGGTGAGGTTTGCCTGGCTGACGTTCTGCTTCCATTCTACCAATTATTCAACTGAATAAAAAGGCGTTTTACCGCTTATTCTAGGGCTTTTTTGATTGCAATCTTGGGATAACACGGGTGCGTCCGTCGGGTGCCGGCGAATAGCCACCGGCACCCGGTCCTCGGAATAGAGCCGCTTTAGAAGGCGCCACGGCTGCTGCTGCACGGGCCGCTGCTGACTTGGGCGGATCGTTCCCGGGTCGTCCATGGCCGCTGTTTTTTCGCTCCTGAACCCGCACGCTGTCCGCGCGGGAAGGTGCGTCGTCTGCTATCAGCCGTCCGGCTGCGCGCCGGCGCGTGGCCGATTCCGCTTTCTTAAAAGGCTGAGGCCGGCCCCTTGGGGCCGGCCTCGGTTTTTCCCTCGGCAAAAAGGAAGCTTGTGCTGCAGCGTCGTTGCTGCGGAAGGTTACTGGTCCAGCGGGGATTTTTCCCAGGAGATGTCGACGGCGGAGGTGCCTTGCTGCAGTGTCAGCAGGGACAGTTCCAGGATGTCCTGGGCGTGGGTCGCGCCGGCGGGTGCGGCGTCGTCGTCCGTGAGGATGAAGTCGTGGCTCATGGTGCTGGCTCCCTGCCGTCAGTGAAATCATGCCCTTTCACTGTAGCCCGGCGGCAGGTCCTTGCCCGGTTGTGGTGCGGCGCCCGCGCCAGCGTTATCGGCGGCCGGAGGAGCGCCAGCGGGGGAGGCCGCCGCCGCGCACTGCGGGCCGGAACCGTTCCCGGTCCGGCCCCCGATGAGCTTAGTGGTGCCTCTTGTAGGCGGTGTCCTCGTCCTGTGCGACGGGGGCGATCCGTCCTTGGCTGACGACCCGGCCCATCAGTTCAGCGAGCCGGTAGCCGGGGGTGTCGGCGACGGCGGCGGTGAAATGGTCCGCGGCGATGGAGGACTGGCCTTTGAGGTAGGCCAGCCAGCCGATCAGGGTCAGCATGGGTGCTCGGTAGCCTTCCGGTGCGGCCTCGATCAGGGCCCGCGCTGTTTCCTGTGCCTGGTCGACGCGGTTCCAGTCCGGGGCGATCCCCTGCCCGATCAGCAGGTCCCCGCTTCCCTCGGCGTCGGTCCGGTCCGGGTCGATCACGTTGCAGAACAGCACGTCGCGCAGGTCCGGGCGTTGGAAGCAGGCCAGCAGCCCGATGGCCATGCCCTGGTCCGTGAAGCCGTTGCGGGTCAGGACCTCGGCCCACAGTGCCCGTCCGGTGTGCAGCTCTCCGGCCAAGACACCCGGCAGTGCCTCGTCGATGCGCCGGGCGGTGTCCGCCGGGCCGGTGAACGTCGCGTAGGTGGTGCCGGGCGTCTTTTGGTAGCTGCTGCCGCGGAAGACCATTTCGGCGTTCAGGTGCCCGTCGGTGATGGATTCCAGTGGTTCGGGCGGGCAGCACCCCGCGTCGCTGTCGCACAGCAGGTTCTGCCAGTACTCCGAGGTGACCAGCCACGCGTCTTTCAGCGGAGTTCCCGCGTTCTCGAGCGCCTGAATCATGGCCTCGACGTGGTCATGGAAGGGCCGCTGAACCGCGGTGTTCGGGGCGTGGTCGGTGTAGACGGCCAGCAGGACCGCGGTGGCCTGGGTGTCCAGCGCGAGGTAGTCCACCATGGCCGGAGCGAAACCGGCAGGATCTGCGACAACGGGGGCGTCGACGCGGAGCGTGGCGCCCAGCATGTCTCCGCGGAGGGTGACGAACACGAAGGACTCGCGGGGAGCGAACCCGAGCGTGTGCGGGATGAAGCCGAGGATGTCGGCCGGGCTGGAAATGCGGATCTTGTCGTTCATGGGTGTTGCTCCTTCTTTGCCGAGAAGTGGGGTGGGTGGGGCGGCTTTGGTGACCGGCCAGCTCCCCTCTCCCCCCGTTGTTTTTTGGCTGCTGGCGGAGCTTGCGGAGCTGTGGCCGACGGAGGCCTGTCTACCCAAAGGGCAAGGGCCGGGAAATTCCCGGAGGAAGGAAGCGACGCAGGAGCACCGCAGGGAAATTCCCGGGCCGCAGGCCCCTGAGGAACGAAGGGGCTAGACCGGCCGGAGCGGACACGTAAACTCCGTAGGACAGCAGCCAAAAAACGTCGTAGACAAGAAGGGCCAGGGATGGCCGGAGCTCTGCGACGGACAGCA